>JAAFHK010000380.1:1699-4323 GCA_013297565.1 Cytophagales bacterium | reverse complement strand
TTATTTTCGTCAATTTCTGCAATTTTAGAAAACCATTGGAAGGACTGTTCAAAATTCTTACCTGTACCTTCTCCGTCATATAACATCATACCCAATGCAAGCATTGCCTTTAAATCACCTTTATCTGCTGCTTGCGAATAATACTGAAAAGCCTTTTCGTATTCTTTGTTCGCCTTAAATGCACTGCCAAGATGATAAAGGGCATAAGGAAAGCCTAAGTTTGCAGACTTTTGAATATACTCCTTTTTTTTATTAGCCTCCTCAGAAAAAATATAGGCAAGATATGCACCTATCGCATTATTTTTCTCTGCGGATTTAATAAAAAGAGCCAAGGCTTCTTTTTTTCTATCTTTATTTTTTAAATCATAATAAACTTCAATACCTTTCTCTGTGTGTTTGTCCATTGAGAATTGAGCAAAGGCGTTATAAGAAAAAACAATAAATGCGAGAATAAAAATTAAATTTTTCATTGTGTTAATTTGTTTAGATGTGAAGAATGTTTACAATTTATTTGGCTTCAAAAGCATAAAGCCAATATGGAACTTTGCCTAAACGTTCTCGCTGACCATCGAGACCTATTCCGTTTCTCTCCATTTCTTTCCCAAAATCAGGGTTAGGCACTTTAAAAGCAAGGGAAAAATTGGAAAGTTTTTGAATTTCAAAACTCACGTCTTTTTTGCTGTCCAAGAAAGTAAAAACAATGGCGTTTTTGTCGTGGGCTATGCAATAGGTGGCTTTTTTGGTTTTGCCTTTCACAAACTCAAACTCCGCTACACCCTCTCCCAAAAATTTGATTTTTTTAATCAAACCTTTGTAGGTGTAGTATTCCAAAATTTGTTCGCCTATTTTGGTTTCCCACACATCAGCATTGCTGTATCGTAAAGGTGCTATGCCCCCGTTATCGTTTTGGTACATCACAAGATTTTTGGCATTTTTCCACTGTTTTCCTTTACCGCCTAATTGTTTTAAGGTTTTTTGCCATACTTCAAAAGCAGTAAGGCTTTCTATATCGGCATTTTCTTGTACTTCTCTGCCAATGCCATAAATTTTCCATTGCTCATTCTCAAAAGACAAATAGAAATTATTGGTTACATTGGCGGCTATGCGTTTTGCCCCTATAAAATTTATTTTTTTGCTGAGGCTTATATTGGCAATGGTTTTCCCGCAGTTTTTCACTGCCTCTATGGGTTGTTGCTTTATGTTTTCGGCGTACTGCACACTCAACTCTTGTTTGGGAACATCTACCAACTTATTGATATAGAGTTGTATAGAAAGTTCCTTGTAACTTTCCCCTGAGTCGTCATAAGTATTTACTCTTGGGTTGGTAAACAACTTCAAAATAGGTTCAGGGTCAGCGTCATTAGGCTTTTGGCAAAGTTCCTGCAAAAGTTCACAATACTTTTGTACCACTTCCCGCACTTTGTTTTCTTGTTCGGTGGTCAATTTTTGCGCCCAAGCCTGCCCGCCTATCAAGGCAAAAAGAGAAATAAAAAAGAGTATTTTCATATTCGTAGCACGCCCTTCAGGGTGTGGTTTTTTGGTTTAAAAATTCAAGTTTTCAGAAATAACATTTCTTTGAGAAATGTTATTTTTATTTCGTTTTTTCCTTTTTTCACACCCTGAAGGGCGTGTTACGGCTTTGTCTGATAAATCCGTTCAATTTCTCTGCGTAATTCCTGTTCGTTGGGCAAATACAGTTGATATTTGCTTACATAAAGTTGCGAACTTAGATTGTGCATAGCGTACTTGATAAGCAACTCGTCTTTTTCCCTTGCCAACACAATTCCTATGGGTGCATTATCGCCTTCGGTATTTTCTTCTTGCTCAAAATAGCCCAAATACATATTCATTTGCCCAACGTCCTCGTAACCTGCACTTTCTTTCTTGAGATCAATCAGCACAAAGCATTTCAGAATACGGTGATAAAAAACCAAATCCACGTAATAGTGCCGATTGCCCAAAGTAATACGGTACTGCCTGCCTATAAACGCAAAGCCCTTTCCCAATTCCAAAAGAAAATGTTGTAAGTTTTCAATGATTCGCTTTTCCAATTCGCTTTCGGTTATGGTATAGGGTTCAGGAATTTTCAGAAATTCGAGTATATACGGTTCTCTGATAATATCCGTAGGTTTCTGTACCATTTGCCCTTGTTTCGCTAATTGCAAAATGCCCTCTTTGTCCTTAGCACTTGCCAATCGTAAGAAAAGCGAAGCCTTTTTTTGTCGTTTGAGTTCAGGAACAGACCAATTTTCCAAAATGCTTTGTTTTTCATAAAAAGACCTTTCCAATTCGTGATCTATTTTCAATAATTCTACATAATGCGACCAACTCAATAAGTCGGAAGGCTTCTGACTTATTGGGTATTTCAAAAATAAAAGCCGCATATAAACCAAATTGCTATGCCCAAAGCCTTTTCCATGCAATCGTCTTAAATCTTTTGACAAGTTTTCGAGAAGTGCCTTACCATAAACCGCTTTGTCCTCTCCGCCTTGTTCGTATTCCACAATGTATCGTCCTATTTGCCAATACGTTTCCAATAATTGCGTATTTACTACCCGAATCGCTGTGTTACGCCCTTGTTCGAGGGTTTCGGAAATAGTCGAAACAAGGCTTTGATAGTTGGT
>JAAFHK010000380.1:0-1689 GCA_013297565.1 Cytophagales bacterium | reverse complement strand
GTTGGTATTGGTCATTATTTTGTCTTTCATGGTTTCAACGAAATTGGTTTTCTCAAAAATAACATTTCTCAAAGAAATGTTATTTCTATGCGTTTTTTTGTTTTTCTCACACCCTGAAATGCGTGTTACAAAGCCCGCAAATATTTTTCAAAGGCTTTGGGGTTCGTCATTTCGGCTTCATAACGCAATTTGTCCTGCACAAAAGCCCATTTTTCGCAATAAGGGTCTAACAATACGGTAGTCTTTTTGCCTTTTTGCCAAAACACAAAAGCCACTACGGGTGAAATAACACATTTATTGTGCATCTGCCAACGGTAATTATTACCGTCTGTAACCCAAAATTGCAGTACGCCATAAAACGACCTATCCGTTTGCCCTATTCGTTTTTCTATTTTGTAACCTGCTATGCTTTGGGCAGTGCTATCTTGTCCCTTGAGTGTGTAGGCAATTACGCTGTCAGGTTTGGCAATCGTTTGTAATATTTCTTTACCCAAAAAACGGATAACTGTACTGTCCGCTTGGAAATTTTGGCTCGTCAGTTTGGTCGTTTCTTTTTGGCTAACACAGGATAATACAATGCTTGTCAAAAATAAAATAAGATAAATGGGTTTCATAATTTTTCCTCTCGATTTGATGAGGCAAAAGTGAAAAAAGAAAAAAACGCCTGCAAATTTTTTCATGGAATTCCACGCACAGGGGCGTGGAATTCTACAGAAAGAAGGGAGTTAAATAGTTTTTGTTATAAATTATAAATAAATAATTACATTTTAAAATATAAAAAATATTTCCCTAATTTTCATTTTTTCTGTATAATCCCTACATTTACTTGTCATTTTTCCTCAAACTCATCTTTTATCATGAAAAAAACAATCCTTTTAAGTCTGCTCGTTTTACTTTTTACCAAATGCGGCTCGAAAAATATACATGAAAATACCGCCACGCAAACGCCTGAAAGTCAGATAGTTGAGGCTAGGGATTCGCTAAACAAAAAATATCCTTTGGAAAACATCAAATTGCCACAAGGCTTCAAAATTGATGTTTATGCCGAAGTCGACAATGCCCGATCTATGTGCCTAAGCCCAAACGGAACGCTATTTGTTGGCAATCGCAGAGGAGATAAGGTTTTTGCTGTCCAAGACCTCGACAAAAACAACATTGCCGACAAAGTTACGGTCATTGCATCGGGGCTAAATATGCCTTGTGGAGTGGCTTTTCGGAACGGGAGTCTGTATGTGGCAGAAGTGAGTCGCATTTTGCGTTATGATAATATTGAGGCAAATTTGAATAAAACCAATAAAGCTGTCGTAGTCTATGACAAATTCCCAAAAGACGAGCATCACGGTTGGAAATTTATTGCTTTTGGAGCAGACGGCAAACTGTACGTGCCTGTTGGCGCACCTTGCAATATTTGCGAACGCAAAGACAATCCTGTTTATGCCTCTATCACCCGCATGAACCCCGATGGTTCGGGTTTGGAAGTCTTTGCCAAAGGCGTTCGGAATAGCGTAGGTTTTGATTTTCACCCCGAAACCAAAGAATTATGGTTCACCGATAATGGGCGCGATATGATGGGTGATACGTTGCCTTCTGATGAACTCAACCGCGCCCCGAAAGCGGGTTTGCATTTCGGTTATCCCTACTGTCATCAAGGCGATACGCCCGATCCCGAATTTGGAAAAAATACGAAAT
>JAAFHK010000038.1 GCA_013297565.1 Cytophagales bacterium | reverse complement strand
GGGCAACACATTGATTTGCATGGCGATGGCGTAAAAGTCGTAGCTTTGTGGGTTGATGACGCTACGAAAAGTTTTGAGGAAACCGTAAAAAGAGGAGCTAAACCGTACATGAAGCCAAACGTAGAAAAAGACGCACACGGCGAAGTAGTACGTTCGGGAATCCATACCTACGGAGATACCGTGCATATTTTTGTGGAACGCAAAAACTACAACGGCACTTTTTTACCTAATTTCGTAGCATGGAAAACCGAATATAACCCGACAGAAACAGGCTTGCAATATGTGGATCACATGGTGGGCAATGTGGGCTGGAATGAAATGAATACTTGGGTAAATTTTTATGCTAAAGTAATGGGTTTCAACCAATTAGTTTCCTTTGACGACAAAGATATTTCGACAGAATACACCGCCCTGATGAGCAAGGTCATGTCGAACGGAAACGGTCGGATCAAATTCCCAATCAACGAACCTGCCGAAGGCAAAAAGAAATCTCAAGTAGAAGAATATTTGGATTTTTATGGCGGATCGGGCATACAGCACGTAGCCGTAGCCACCAACAACGTGATCGAAACGGTGATCGAACTCAAAAAACGAGGCATCGAATTTTTGCAAGTACCGACTACTTACTATGACGATCTGCTGGACAGAGTAGGCAAAATAGACGAAGACATTACGCCTTTGAGAGAATTGGGCATTCTGGTCGACCGCGATGATGAAGGCTATTTATTGCAAATCTTCACCAAACCTATCGAACCACGTCCGACCATGTTTTTCGAAATTATCCAACGCAAAGGGGCAAAATCGTTTGGAAAAGGCAATTTTAAAGCCCTTTTCGAAGCCATAGAGCGCGAACAAGAAATGCGTGGAACGCTTTAGTTTAAAATAATTAAACCTTATAAGGTTTTAACAACCTTATAAGGTTTGAATTTTCCTACTATTTTTTCAGCAACCAAAGCGAAGCATTTATAATCAAGCGAGCATGATCGCCGCCCTGTTCTTCCCAACCTGTGTAAAGTTTGTCTTGCGAATCGCCCGTTCCGTCATCGGCGGGGGAACTATCGCCAAGAACCACTACCCGACCGCTTCCATACTGGCTGTAGGCACACAAAACTCCCGAATTGTTCGAAACGGAACTTCCTTTGCGGAAAATTGCTCCCTTTACGCTTTTGTTTTTCGAAGGGTTGATCTGCAAACTGGCTCCTGCGCTAAATTTGATACTGCCCACTTTTCCCATTTTTCCATTGATGAGTTCTTTCGAATCGCTTTTTACGTTGTTCGAAGTTTCTGAAAAACTGTTATTTTCAAACACAATCCCAAAAGGATCGCTGTAAGTATTGAAAAAATCGTTCAAAACACAAGGCGAATCGCAACCGTCATTATTTCTGTCCGATTTTTCGTGATCGCCTACCAAAAACAAACCGCCCCCATTTTGGACAAATTTTAGCAAAGCATCTTTTTCGCTTTTTGTAAATTTGATATTGGGTTCGCAAATTACGAACATTTGATAATTGGCTAAATCTTGCTGATTTCCCTTATCTCCGTAGGTAATTCGCCCATCGAATGGCAAAGTTTCGACATCACAATTCTGTTTGACAAGGGCAACTGCCCAAGCCGAAAGTGCGCCTTTCCAATAGGTTTCAGGCGTGTTCGAACTGATTCCGCTTGAAGGAGGAGTCGGAAAACGTTGCGGATTAGCCTCACCGCCTCTGTTCGCAATGACCATTTTTCCATTATCAGATTTCAAATTCCATTTATCGGCATCTACAATCCAGTCCGCATTACCCGCCATTTCTGCCCTGGTTGCATCAAACAAAACCCTTGATTTTTGGGCAAAATTAGGGTTGGAAAAAAGGAAAAAGAAAAAAAAGAAAAGCGAGAAATACTGTGTTTTTGTTTTCATGAGTACTAATTTTAAGCAAATATAATAGTTTGAAAATTGCATTTGTCCGAAAATTACGTATTTTTGGCTACGAAATCACACAAACCAAGAAGGATTTGGAGGAAAATCAGGATATTCAGAAATACATGATCGAGCGCTGTTTGCAGGGCGATCAGCGTGCGCAACACGAATTGTATAAACTGTACGCCCAAGCCATGTTCCGTGTATGCCGCCGCATGATGGGCAAAGAGGAGGACGCAAAAGACGTTTTGCAAGAGGCATTTATTACGGCATTCCAAAAACTGCATACTTTTCGGCACGAATCTACTTTTGGGGCTTGGCTGAAGCGGATCGTGATCAATAAATGCTTAAGCACTTTGCAACAGCGAAAACTGCTGACTTCGAGTATTGACGAAAAATTTGACGTGGTTGAGAAAAACGAAGAAACCGATCAGGAAACCCTGCAATACGAAGTCAAAAAAGTGATGAAAGCCATTGATCAAATCTCTGACGGTTGCAAAATTGTCCTGAATCTGTATCTTTTCGAGGGCTACGATCACCAAGAAATAGCGGATATTTTAAGCATTACAGAATCGACCTCGAAAGCCCAATACAGCAAAGGGAAGAAAAAAATTAGGGAAATTTTAGCGAAAATGTAGGTTTTTATTACCAAACAATAATTACTCCATAAGATTTTCGATCTATGTTTTTATCCGTAATCACCGCAACAGTCTGATTGGTAGCTTCGGTTTTGAGAATCCACAGCAAAAAATCATCTCCCAATCCCTGCGCATATCCTCTACAATTCAAACGCCTGTCAATATCTTTACGCAAATCCCCAAGCCAACGCCCAATTCCTCTTTCGCAATTCGTATTATAAGGTTTGCGACTGTAAAAAAGATTTTTCTTGAAATAATCCAATAATTCTGTATTTACTTTTTTGCCTTCGTCCAAAAAAACATCTTTGACTGTAATATTCAAGAATTTTTCCATTGCCTCCTTGCCTATTTTTTCGCCCTGATCGGTCATATCATATTTCAGCACTGCCGAACTTTGGCGAATTTGGAAAGCCAATTTTTCGGATTGTGTAGCGCCGTCTTCTTTTTGTTCTGCCCAACTTTTCCAACGAACCAACCAAGAAGCATTGCTAATAAGCGTATCTAAGGCATTTTTTCGTTTTTGCATCTGTTCCAAATCTTCCAAATCGCCTTTTTTATAACGCAGTTGCTCAAAACGCCCTTTCACTTCCTCATACTGCATGGGCGGTGGCGGTACACTATCGCGTTTTTTTCGTTTGCTTTCAACACTCACAGCCTGTAGCGTATCATCTTCACTCTGTTCGTTTTGCGCCCAAAGATTGGCATTCGAAATAAAGAGAAAAAAAAGGAAAAATAGGTTAATTTTTAGTGCCATGATAAGGTTCGGTTTTGGAAATCGATGCAGAGTTTTTTATCTAATTTTTGAAAAAAATCCAATCCCAAAAGTCCATCAATCATGAAAAGTCCCGTAGGTAATTCCTTTCCGATTACGTACAAATTGCTTTTTATTAGTCCTAAAGACTCTATTTTGCGGATTTCGATTTCAAAGGCTTTTTCCGTTCGAAACGCACTCATAAACAAAGAATTACGTTTTGGCAATATCGACTTCACCTGTAAAAACAAAAGCGAAGCGCGATCCTTTCGGCAACTTTTGTGCTACGGCAATCAACTTGGTTTTATCTCGATTTTGCTCCACCAAAAGACCATTTTTTTTAAATGGATTGTCATTTTGCGTTTCAGGATCGAGTAGTAAAATCCAACTTTGCGGGAACAGTTTTTGGAGTTCCTCAAAAGTTCGATAAGGAAAATGGGTATTTGAACTGTTCATAATTTCAATCTTTTGTCTATATCCCATACGTTTTTTTGGAAATTTATGTTCCCTATTTCCCTTTCCACCTAAACCCAACGATCAAAATATCGTCTGTTTGTTCATAATCCCCTTTCCATGCTTCAATTCTTTCGTCCAAAATTTGCTTTTGTTGGGCAACAGGTTTATCATAAATTTCCAAAAGCATAGTTTTGAGATTCTTTTTCATAAATTTCTTATTTTTTTCTCCCCCAAACTGGTCTTCGTAACCGTCTGAAAGAAGATAAAACATCACTGATTCCTCTTTGACAACTTCAATAATTTCCTGCTCGAAACTTATAGGTTTTCCTGTATCCATTCCCCCAATTCCCTTCGAACTGCCTTTAATTTCGCTTAATTCGGGCATTTCCGATTGGCGAACATAATAAATGGGGTTTTTTGCTCCCGCAAAAATAATTTGATTTTTAGCCATATCGATCCGCACCAAACCCAAATCCATGCCGTCTTGTCCGCCTGTTTGCTCTTGCTTGAGGTGCTTTTTGATTCCTTCATGCAGGCGTGTCAAAATTTGGGCAGGCTGGAACGTTTGGTGAATATTGACGATTTCGTTCAAAAGTTCCATGCCGATCATACTCATCAAAGCCCCAGGCACGCCATGCCCCGTACAATCCGCCGCTGTAAGAATCAAATTTTGGTTTTTTGCCTGAAACCAATAAAAATCCCCACTCACAATATCGCGCGGCTTGAACAAAATAAAAGATTCAGGCAGATGTTCCGTAATCAGCGCTTGCGAAGGCAACAAAGCGCCTTGAATACGGCTGGCGTAATTGATCGAATCGACAATGCTATTGTGCTGTAGGTTTATTTCTCTATTTTGGCGCTCCACTTCAGCCTGCTTTTCGGTAATTACGGCATTCGCCTCCATCAAATTTTCCGCCTGAACACTAATTTCTTCTTTTTGAATATTCAAAATTACATTTTTATCCTCAATCACCTTGTACGCCTCCTGAATCTGGTTGCGTTGGTTTTGAATACGTTTCGCTACCCGCAAAGCAATAAAAGTGAGTAAAAGAAGCACCGCCATGATCGAGAGTCCAATGATCACATTTCGCTGAAATTCGGCTTCTAAAGCATCTTTTTCTGCTTCGGCTTTTTTGGTGCGTTCTTGTTCGAGAAGTAAAAGCGAATCTTTTTGTAAAAATTTTTCCCGCAGATTGCTCAAAGTACTTTTGGCAGTGTTAAAGGCTTTGATATTCTGCTCAAAGTTTTGTTCGAAGCCTTGCTCGAGTTTGGATAACTGGGCTTGGATAACCGCCCTTTTTTCATCATCGAGTCCTGAACCATCAAGTTGCTTGGCAAGTTCCGAAATCCTTTCGCTAACTTTCTGATAGTCATTGGATTGCAAATCACCCATGAGATTATCGATTTGATTTCGATAGGAATCTGTACTTGCATTAATATTTTTCTTTGCCAATTCCGCCGAATCCACTTCCACCTTATTAGGATTTTGGATCATGATTTTGACATAGTTTTCAGCATTTTTGGTAACAATGAGTTGCGGATCACCGAACACAAGCGGTTCTTGCGGATCAGTGCTTGTTTTTATTTCCAATAATTGCCTTTTTTCCATCACGATCACCTTGCCATCATAAAAAACCTTCACGCCTTTGACAGGATTTTCGATTTTGGTGGGTTTATAAACATAGAGTTTCTGCCGATCCAGACGCTTGATGGATACATAACTATCGGCTGAACTATAGGAATAATCTTCGGCAGTAATCTCATACCCATCGACCGCAAAGCGCGTAGCGCGCGTAATACTCACCGTAATAGGCAATTTGATCACAAAAAAACCTTGTTCGTTGGTATAAACAGGCGAAATACCCAAACCAATAATTTCGACTCGGACTCGTTTGATAGGGCGAAGGCGAGTGTCCGTAACTTGTCCTTCCAAAAGTTGGACAGGAGGTTGCATCACGATCTGGACTTCGTTGTCATTAAAGAGCCAGAAACGCATTTTATAACCGTTTTTTACAGCAATCGGGTCGGTAGCAGGCTTGCCTCCTGTTTTTGAGGTGTAATAAAAACGACCATTTTCTTCTGAAACCATTTTTACTCCCTCGATATCTACCTCCACTCCCTCTATTCCGCGCCCTTCATCGTCAATTACTATCCCCGATCCTGTATTTTGGGCTAAAAGTGGCAAAAACGAAAACAAAAAGACAATAAAAAAGAGTATATTTTTGCTTCTCATAAACATATTTTATTCGAGTTGGGCAAAAATAAACTCTTTTTTTGAAAAAAACGAATTAAACTCGCGGTTTCCATGCAATTTCCTCGATCTGTAGATCGGCGTGCATTTGGCGGCACAGTACGAAAAGATAATCAGAAAGGCGATTTAAGTATTTGATAATCAAGGATTCTACAGTTTCTTCTTCGGCAAGCGCCACACAAAGGCGTTCGGCGCGGCGACAGACAACCCTCGCCAAATGCCCAAAAGAAATACTTTGATGCCCACCAGGTAGGATAAAAAAACGCATAGTTTCGAGATGTTCGTTCATGATATCCATCGCTTTTTCGAGTGCCTCAACATCAGATTCGATCAGGTCAGGAGTTTTCCGAGTTTCTCTATGCGATTCGGCGGCAAGATTCGAACCTATGGTAAAAAGCCTATCTTGAATCTCTTTTAAAAAATCTTTTCTTGATTCATTTACAGCCTGATCCCGCAAAAGTCCAATATAACAATTCAATTCATCAACTGTTCCGTAAGTTTCGATTCGCGGGTGAGCCTTCGAAACCCGCGTCCCGCCCAGCAGCGAGGTACTGCCCTGATCGCCTGTTTTGGTATAAATTTTCATAGGAAAATATTAAAGCACGTCTTCTGCCCTTTGCACAAAAGTAATTTTATGAGGAGTCCGATCAAATATTTGGTCAGAAAATCCTGTATCAACCACAATCTCGATTAGCTCACCATCTTTGCGTTGCACAGTCCATTGTTTAGCAATTTCACGCTTTTCTTTGATAAATTTATCGTGCAGATAGGTCATTTGCCCTTTGGTTTCGCTTGGCACAACCATCAAAAACGAATTGCCAATCAATTCATTTTTCTCATAACCATACACTTTCGTATAGGCTTCATTGACAGCCACAAAATTTCCCTTATCGTCCGTAATGCAAATTCCAATCTTAGTAGATTCGATAGTTTCCAAAACTCGTTGGGGGTGTTCGTTTATGCTATCCTTTATCCGTTTAGTTTCCGTTAAATTAATCATTTTAGGTAATGTTGAATTTTTGAATGTTTTTTAAGAAAAATATTAATTACTTTCGTAAGGTAAGTATTTTTTTAAAGTTTTATACCTTTATTATTAAAAAAAATGCTGTTTTTATTGGTTTTTTAATTTCATGAGTCCTTCGAAAACAGCCAAAGGCAAGATTTGTTTCAAAAAAGCAATAAACTGGGTTTTAAAAATTAATTTTTCGAAAAAATATTTTTCAGGCGTTTCTGCCAAATATTTACTCACTATTTCTCGAATTTCTTTGATACAGGCGACTTTCCGTTTTGCTGATTCGCCTCCGTCTGCAAAACGCGCCACAAACCTATCGACATATTGAAATTTTCGACCTTCTTGGTAAAATCCATAAAGCTGGGCAAAATCACCCGACAGTTTGTATTGCGTATCAAAAGGAAATTGTTTTGCCAAAGCGGTTCGTACGAAAATACTTTGGTGATTGAGGATCATGCCTTTCCAAAAATCGTCCAGATGCGCAGGTACTTTTTTGGCTTTCGCAAAAGTTTGATACTCGATGTGGTAATTGCCGTAAATCAAATCGCTATCCGCTTCCAATTTCGCAAATATTTCTTGGATAACTTCCTCATTTTCAAACCGATCCCCCGCATTCATAAACCCAATCCATTCTCCTGTTGCCCTCTGGATGCCTTTGTTCATGGCATCATAAATTCCCTTGTCTTTTTCGCTGATCCAGCCCGCCAAGTGTTGCGCATACTTTTGGATAATCTCGACCGTTCCGTCCTTCGAACCGCCATCAATCAACCAATATTCGATCTCAAAATTTTCGCTTAATTTTTGTCCCAAAACGCTTTTTATGGTCGCTTCGAGCAGGTTTTCGGCGTTGTAGGTTACGGTAATGAGGGAGATTTTCATGGGAGGTTTTGTTCAAAAAGGGATTTCTATTTTCTCAAAATTTCGTCCAATGAAAGTGTATGTTCCGAATATTTGATAGCGAATTTTCGGATTTTGTGTTGATTACGAATAGCAGGAATAATTACGCTTTTTCCCCTAAAATTAACTAAGGCGTGAGAAGTTTCAATACTTTTATCTCTATAAAATAATATAAATTTTCTCTCAAAAGCCTGAAAATCAAGGTTTTGGTATTCTTTTAATAGAATTTCCAAAAAATCAACAAAACAGTTTGTATTTTGGAATTGTGGAAAATAATCTTTTTTACCCTGATCTGAACTTTTAAGTTCGCAGAAAATGATATACCGTTTTTCTTCAAACTCTACAAACAAAATCCCATCACAACCTTGATTGATATTTTCGATTGGGGCAAAATAGGCACTAATCCGATTGGGTTCGTAAAAATCTAATTTGAAACCAAAAAAATGTTCAGGTAAATGATTGATTTCCAATTTTTTCAATTTCGCATCAGGTTTATTTTCTTCCAAAATAATGCTTGGATTGCCTGTATTGGTTCGTAACCAAACTTTTTGGTCAATCATTTCTCTAATTTTTTCCAAAATATTTGCTGTATGTTTCATTCTATAGCCGAAGAAATAGTTTCAGAATTATATACAATTTGATCAAGCGTATCATCAAAACTCGATTCTGTAATGCCGTATTTACCTATTTTTGAGGCTTTGACGGTGCAACCGCGCAATTTTTCGTCATAGTACGCTGTATAATAACGCACGTCTTTGGGGCGTAGGATTTCATTTTCTTTGTAACCCAATTCTTGCATTAATGCCTCTTTATTTTCTATTTTTTGGGAAAGCATCAGGCAATTATTCAATTCCTTCACAATGTAATCCGAGTGCGTAGTTACCCAAACTTTGATGCCGACATTGACTAATTTGGCAAAAAGTCTTGCCATTTTGATTTGATTTTCAGGGTGCAGATTGAGTTCAGGTTCATCAATCATCAATAAATCCCCTTTTTGGGCTTGGTGCTTGAGCCAAAAATGCAAATACATCAACGAACGAACGGAAGTAGATGCCATATAATCAGGAACAATAGCTTGAGTTTGTCGATCTTTTACCAAAACCACATCATTGCCCACAATAAAATTCACCCCTAAAAGATTTTCGATCTCTAATAATAATTCAGGGTGTTCTTCGGCTAAAAAACTATCGTATTTAGTTATTTGAGTAGTCAAATCCCTCGCAAAATTGATATTTTCGGTAATAGGCAAAGGAAAACGTGCTGTATTTTTTTCTAAAAAATCTAATGTTTTTGTTTTTCTTAATTCACTTATCAAAAAACTTCGATTCCTATCCAATTCTTTATAAAAAAATTGGATACTATCTCGTTGAGCAGCAAGCAAAAAAATATTTGAAAAATACATTTCCGAAAAAACATCTTGTAATAAATCCTTTAATGGTTCAATATAATAATTTGATGTTTCTCCTTGTTGTTCTATAGTTTTTGGGTTTTTATTAGTTTGTTCTTTACTTACATAATATATAAATAAGCCAAGTAAAATTAACATTAAAATAATAATCAAACCTTGGTTATTATCTTGTTGTTCTGTTTTATCAGAATTAAGTTCATAGTTTTCTTCTGTTCCTTTATAATTAATAGTTACAATGGATTGATTGAAGGGTTTATGAACACTAAATCCTACAAACTCATAATTCCATTCCGCCTTAAAATCAATGTCAAATTTTATATTTGACTGGAAATGTTGAAAAAAATTACTTGTATCAAAAATATTATTTAGGTTTTGTTTATGATCTCTTGTATTAATAAAGTCTATAAATAATAGCAATTCTCTTTCTAATATGTCGGTATTTATTTTTTTTTCAGAAAAATCGATGTCATTAATACCAACATTAGGTTCATAATTTATAACGTATTGTTTTATATTTTGTAAAAATCCCCACACCGCATAGGTCAAATATGTCTTTCCTGTGTTGTTTTTTCCACAGATCAGCGTCAAGTTGCCCATTTCGATTTCGGCTTCTTTGATCGTACCTAAATTTTTAAATTCGAAAATCATAATCGTGTTTTGAGAATAAGTTTTTGGGCAAAGATAAGATGAAAAACAATAAAAAACAGTAATTTTCTTGATAAACTCTACTCACAACATTCCATATGAGGTTTGTGGGCTTCATGGTTTATTTTCGGGCTTAGGTACGGAATACCCAAATTTAAACCTCTGATAATGAACAAAATAGCAATCGTAACTGCCACGTATGGAATCGATTTGTTCAAAAAATTTCTTGCTTTGTCGCCCAAATATTGGCTTCCAAAACCGACAGCCAGCATCATGGGCAAAGTTCCCAAACCAAATAATCCCATATAAAAAGCGGCTTCCAAACTACTGCTCATACCCAAAGCGCCCGCTAAAGCCAAATAAACCAAGCCACAAGGCAAAAGTCCGTTCAAAAGTCCAATCGCAAAAAGCGTTTGCGAACTGCGTTTTTGCAAAAGCAAGCCCAATTTCCTCTTGACCAAACCGACCAAGCGAACCACAGGGGCAAAGCTAAAAGATTGAAACTGACCGTTTCGGGAAAAAATCACGAACAGAATAATCAAAACCCCACTTAGAATCGAAAGGCTTTGTTGCATTTGGGCAAAAGGCAGAGTTTCGGCGAAAAAACCCAAAATCAAGCCCATGAAGGCGTAGGTGCTGATCCGCCCTGTATTGTAGGCGAGTTTGCCAAGCCAGCTGGAGGAAACGTTCGAGTGGATAGCCCATGCGATAGCCCCGCACATTCCAAAACAGTGAAAACTGCTCAATAAACCAAATAAAAATCCTGTGTATAGCATAGGAAACAAAATTATGTAAAATTCTGCTTTGTGGAATGGTAATTTTACATAAATTTTTCAGAAAAAAGAATTAACTAAACAAAGCCCTTGTTATATTTGTAGGTTCTCAAAACAAATTGTCCTCTTTTATGAAAAAAACACTATTTTTAGCCGTACTGCTTTCGTTTAGCAGTTTGCTTTGGGCGCAAAAAAGCGACAAAGACAAGGAAAAACGCGAAAAGGAAAAAAAGAAGAAAGAAATAGAACGTTGGGAAGACCGCCGCGACAAAACTGATCCGCTTCAATACAAAAAAATGGTCGAGGAAAAGGAAACTTTGCCTGCCGAAGTGGAAGGTATGAAACGTAGTGTCGAAAGTTTTAATGAAACTATGCAAACGCGCGAAAAACAAGTCAAGGCTTTGCAAGATGAATTGGGCAGTGTGATGAACAATGTAGCCGTAAAATCGGGCGGAGAGGGCGAATCGGGCAGTACAAACGGTGGAGGAAATTCCAAAAAAACTGATGATCTTCGCAAAGGGGTTATTTTTAAAGTCCAAGTCAAATGGATTGCTGATGATGCTCCTATTGAAGGCACAAATGTAACTTCGGAACAGGCTGATGGAAAATACAAATATACCATTGGACATTTTCGAGATTATTGGGAAGCCATGAGTTTTCGCAAATATGCCAAAACGCTGGGACTCAAGGACGCTTTTGTGGTTGCTTACAAAGACAACGCAAGGGTTGAAAATATTGCAGACGTACTAAGTCCTGAAATCATAGAGGAGCTGAAACGCCGAAAAGAAGAAAATAAAGGTGATTTTTAAACGCCAAGATGAGCAAAAAAAGAGTTTTGGTAGTAACGGGCGGCGGCGACTGTCCTGGGCTCAATGCCGTAATTCGGGCTGTCGTAAAGCGCGCTTCCCAAACCCAAGATTGGGAAATTTGGGGCAGTTATGAGGCTTATCACGGCATTATGCACGATCCGATGGAGGTCGTTTTACTGGACGGCAAAGCCGTAGCGGGGATTCACGTGCGGGGCGGCACGATCATCAGAACGACCAGCAAGGGAAGTCCTATGGCTTGGGCAGTTCAGCAAAAAGACGGCTCTTGGACTACTGAAGATCGGACGGATTTCTTGCTCGAACGCATGAAAAGTTTGGGGATCGAGGCGGTGATTAGCATTGGTGGGGACGGTTCGCAACGGATTTCGCAAGCCCTGTTCGAAAAGGGTTGTCAGGTGATTGGCGTACCCAAAACCATTGATAATGACCTTTCTGCTACTGATTTTACCTTTGGTTTCCAGACGGCTGTGCAGATTGCGACCGAAGCTATGGACAGGTTGGTTAGCACTGCCGAGAGTCATCACAGGGCTATTATTTTGGAAGTCATGGGGCGTTCGGCGGGCTGGATCGCCTTGCATACGGCGATTGCGGCTGGAGCAGAAGTTTGTTTGATCCCTGAAATTCCCTACGATATTAATAGAATAGTCGAAAGAATAGAAAGCCGTTACAAAGGCGGACGTGGTTTTGCCAATATTATTGTTGCTGAAGGCGCAAAAGCCAAAGATGGGACAATTTTTGCCAAAAAAAGCACCGAAATTGGCTACGAAAATGTGCGTTTGGGAGGAATTGCGTACCAACTTTCGCAACAACTCAAAGATGCGGGTTGTTCGGCAGATATTCGAGAAACCGTTTTGGGACATATCCAAAGAGGCGGTACGCCCATTGCCTTTGACCGCATTTTGGCAACCCAATTTGGCGTAAAAGCCTTTGAAATGGTTTTAAATGGCGAATTTGGAAAAATGGTTACGTACAAAAACCATTCGATCACTTCGGTTTCCTTGAAAGAAGCTATTAGCGAATACAATGTAGTAGATACCAATTCTTTCCTTATCCAAACTGCCAGAGGAATCGGTATTTCTTTCGGAGATTAAAAAATCCGACACCTTTCAGGTGTCGGATTTTTTTTCATTTATCTACTCAAAACCACTTTTTTTACCACAAAATTGCCGTTTTCGAGTTTGGCTCTTACCAAATAAAGTCCGTTTGGCAAGCCTTCCGCAAAGTGAATTTCTTTGCTTTCGAAAGTCCTAAAAGATTTATTTTCTAATATTTTTCCGTACAAATCGATCAGTTCCGCACTTTGAATTTTTCCTTCCAAACGCAAAATTCCATTCGTAGGATTGGGGTACAGATTAATATTTTCTTCCAAATTTGCCTCCGTGTTGCTTGTAATCACACTTCCAAAAACAGGTCGCAACAAAACGCTTCCTTTGAGGTTTTTATTGGTATTCTGCTCCCAAACGTTCGTAACGTTATAAAACATTTTCAGACTTGAATCGGTATTTCGATCAAAGCCGATAACCACATTATTTTCGTTGAGTTGCTCAAAACCAATAAAAAATTTGCCCTGAACCCGAATCGGTCGGCTTAATTGGATTCTGACCAAGCGGTTGATAGAATCGGGATACGTAATATAGGTATTTTGCACCAAAAGCATCGTGTCTTTGCTACTATTGCCAAATCCAATATTTTTCCAAACATACAAATTGACGGTTTCGCCCTTCAGATTCGTGCCTAATGGCAAAAAATTCACATCGAGATGGGTAATTACATCGGGTTCGAGGGAGTTGTATTCGTAAGCAAATTTTCCGTATTTTTGGTTAATCCAAATCCCATATTCTGCCGATCCATCATCATAAGCATAATAATTATCCAAAACGGTTCGACCCCGAATCGTGTCGTTTTGCCGCAAATTTACCGAAGGAAGCGGATTTCCTTCGCCTGTGTTTAGCCTAAATTCATATTCCAAAATCATTTTTTTTCGATCTTTTGGCAAACTATCCAAAGGAAGGGCAACAATTTGGCGTGTTTCGTTGAAATCGATAATTTGCGCCGTATCGATCAGCCTGCCCAACCTATCGCCCCTGACCAAATCCCGTAAAACCACTTGGTAGGCAATCGCATTAAAATTATCGTCCAGATTATACATAGTCGACCGAATGGTGTCGGTTTTGAGTGTTTTTTGGCGCGGCAAAAAATGACTCATGGGCATTGCCCAGTAGTTTTTGATGTAGGAACTCGGTTGTTTGACTGCCGCCACATCAATCAAAGAAAAATCGTTAAATTTTCGAAGCCGATTCAGATATACATAATCGATATTCCAAACATCATACGCCCCCGAAAGGCGGTTGTGCGCCCGAAAACGAAACTGAAAATCTTTATGAAAATACTGCCGATCAACGAGTTGCAAATGTTCGTATTTGAAAGGAGCAAGCGTTTTTCCTGCTTGTTTCCATTGTGTAACCCATTCTCCCAAATTGTTTTTGAATTGGAGTTCCAAATAGTCCCCATCTTCTAATTCGGGCTGATCGCCCAAACCCTGTGCCTGCCAATAAAAACTAAAAAAAACGGCACTGTCAAAAATCATTTTTGACATATCGATTCGGTGCGAAACCAAATAATCGGCAAAACCGCTTGAGGTTGGGGCTACAAAATTGTACGGTTCGCCTTTGTAATCCACGCCGTCAAAAGTCGCTACATTTTGCGAAGGCGGATTTACGCCCATCGTGTTATTTACGAAAACTCCACCGTTGCGTTCCCACAAAGCTGGGTCAGGAATGCCCATTTTTTTCGAAAAATCGTCATAAAAAGGCAATTTAAGCACGATTGTGTCCGATTCTGTTCGAGCATTTGTCGAGAGTTTCGTTTGTTCTTTTCCCAAAAAAGTAAGCGGATTTAAGCCAATTTTTTGAGCAAAAAGATTGTGCGAAAAGCATAAAATAAAAATCCAAAAAAGTTTTTTTTGCATAAGAAGTGTTTTGAAATGGTTTTACTCTTTGGAACAAGGCAAAATTCGACAATTTCTTCCAAAAAAACAGCATAAAATTACCTTTGTTTTTGATTCTGAACTAAATTGCCACTTCATTTTAATTCCTAAATCCAAATTCTTTATAAAAATGCAGATGTCTAATCACAAGACGTATAATTACCTAATTGGTGGCGTTTCGGTGCTAATTCCTGTAGTCGTTGCTTTTTTGCTCTTTGTTCCGCAAACAGGCAAATTGGGCAATGTTGATGTTTCTTTTTTGCCTCATTTGAACGCTGTGTTGAATACAGGCACTTTTTTGTGTTTGCTAACGGCTTTCTTTTTTATCAAAAACAAAAATATTCCCATGCATCGTACTTTTATGATGTCGAGTCTTTTTTTGGTGTCTTATGTTTTGTACCATTTTCAGGGAGTACCCACCCGCTACGGTGATTTTGATGGGAACGGAATAGTGGAGGAATCAGAAAAATTACAAGCAGGTGCGATGCGCTATGTGTATTTATTCGTTTTACTAACGCACATTGTTTTGGCGGCGGTTGTAGTGCCTTTTGTGCTTTTTGCTTTTTATTTTGCCCTTAGCCAACAGATCGAACGCCACAAAAAACTCGTTCGTTGGACTTTTCCCATCTGGACGTATGTGGCGGCTACGGGCGTAATTGTGTATTTGATGATTAGCCCTTTTTACAGATAAAAGAATAAAAAAAGAAATTCCATTTTTGTAGAAAATGGAATTTCAAAAAAAGAAATTAAAATGATTTTCTATTCTGACTTTACAGTTATCAAATATTCACTTTCAAAAATACCCGCAGGCGAAATTACCCATTCTTCGTAAGGAATACGGTTTCCGTAGCGTTCAGTCATTTTTTTGCGGACTTCTGCACTGCTCAAATCAAAATCTTTCAATTTTTCACGTTTCCCAATTTCCAAACCCGTTCCCACCTTATACATTTTCCAAACCAATTCCGAGCAGTAAATTCTATCGTCCGACCATTCAAAATACAGATCGTAATTTTTGCCCAAAAACTGTTCGCCGTAAGTTTTCATTTCTTGTAAAACCGCTTTGGTTAGAACCTGATCAGCATTTTTTAGCCTTTTGATGACATAATGTTGTTTTTTACCTCTTTTAATCCACGCTTGCAAAGGCGTAAGTTTGACAGGTTGCACCGCTTCATAAACCCAATAATTGCCTTTATTTTCGTAAATAATTCCGCAATGTGTGTATTCGGATTTCGTGGCTAATTGGATAGCTTTACCTTGTCCTGATTGCGAAATTTGAAAAACAATATCACCATTTTGGATTTTTTCCGATTGTGTAGAAACAAAAATCGCATTTTTTGGAAAAAAACAGAAAAAAGTGAATAGTAAAATTCCGAAAAAGCCAAGAAAAAACGTGGTTTTATTCATTTTCATATTTCTCAAATGCAGTTCTATGTACCCTATTGATTTTCAACGACTTGCATTCATTTCAAACCTACAAAGAAAAAAAAATATCCGTTTGAAGGGCTGTTTTATATTGAATTTAAGCCCTTTCTTTTAAAAAACAGGGGGGGCAGACAAAAAAACGCCTCAAAAACGCCATTTTTTAAACTACTCTTTTTTCTGCTTAACATAATGTAAATAGGAAAATTCCGATGGTCAAAATTTTTTATTTAACATTTTCCTAACCTGTGCCTTTCTTAGAATAATACAAAAAAAATTTTTATAAGGCTGTTCTGTAGCGTAGGCTTTAGCCCGCGAATTTGCAAAGCAAATTAAGCCTTTTGCGGGGCGGTTTGCAGCCCACCCAAACACAAAGGCGACAGGAAAAAGGGCGTGTGGTTTGTCCTTTTGTTTCCCAAATTTACAACTTCATTTTTAAATCTTGCAATAATCTTATGATATTTTCTAACTCATAAGAAGTAATATTTGTATTGCCAATTTTAAAAAAGTCAATAATATCGACTTCTAAAATTTCTAAGATTTTAATAAATGTGTTTAAAGACATTTCGGAATGCCCTGTTTCGTAATGTCCGTATTGAGATAAACTAATACCTAATTTTTCAGCCATAAACGCCTGTGAATACTTGCGTTCTTTGCGAATATTACGAATTACTTTAATAATTTCAGTTATGTTCATAAGAAAAACAATGACGATTAAATAACAAGGTTCAAATTTAGTAGCAGTTTTCATATTAATACTAATTTAGTTAGAAAAAAATCTAATATTATTTGCAAATATAGTATTTAATTAGAATATTTACAAATAAATTCTAACTAAATGCTATATGTAAAATAATTATTGGGTAGGTCTGGACGTATCTAAGCGTACCATTGACTATGCCGTTTGTACCCGCTACGAGGGCGATCCGTTCAAAGCAAAGTTTGTAGGCGGCAAGGTCAGCAATGACCTGTTGGGCTACAAACTCATGACCGAAGACCTGCAACGCAAGCTCAAAACTGCCGATTTCCGCTACGTTTGCGAAACTACAGGCGTGTATTCTATTCCTGTTTGTAATTTTTTGAGCAAACAAGGCACAAAAATTACAGAAGATCAGGCTATCAAAATTCGGGATTTTAGTAAAAGCCTCTGGAACAAAGGCAAGGACGACAAGACCGATGCCCGCATGATTGCTCTTTATGGGCAGCTGCGCCAGCCCAAGCCGCATTTCGTCAAACACGACGAAATACTGGAATTGGACAGGCTTTGGACACTGCGCCGCAATATGATGAAAGCCAAAAGAACCCTGCTGGGCGTAGATGAGGCTTTTAAGTTCCCTTACATAGCCTACGGAGTAGATTTCAAAAACAAGGCAAAAACCCCCGAAAACCTACCCAATTCGCTGTTGATCAATGAAAGCCTGATCATGGAAATGGATACACAGATCAGCCAAATCAACGAGCATATCAAGTTTTGGGTAGATACCTACTACAAAGAAACCTATGATTGTATCCTTTCTATTCCTCATGTTGGGCATATTGGCGCA
>JAAFHK010000379.1 GCA_013297565.1 Cytophagales bacterium | reverse complement strand
GGTGCGGTAGAAAAAGGGTTTTAGGAAATAAAAATTTCTTTGAAAAATGGATATATTAGATGTGCTTTTTTGGGTATCGGAATCGCTTGAAAAGCAAGAGATTCCGTATATGCTTTCAGGAAGTTTGGCTATGAATACCTACACTTTGCCCCGCATGACACGAGATATTGATATTGTCGTGTCTTTGAAAGAAACGGACATAGAAAAACTTATTTCGATTTTGGGTTCGGATTTTTATTGGCACGAACCAAGCATACGTGAGGAAATTCGTAGAAAAGGAATGTTTAACGCCATTCACCATGCTTCGGGAGTTAAAGTTGATTTTATGGTACTCAAAGAAAATCCTTTTCGGCAAATAGAATTTGGGCGGAGGCGAAAAATCCAATTTCTTGGAAAAGAAGTTTTTATTGTGAGTTTAGAGGATTTGATCATTTCCAAATTGGTTTGGATACAAGAATCACAAAGCGAAATGCAAATGAAAGATATTCGCAATTTATTGACTAACAAAAACATCGATCAGGCTTACCTTAGCCATTGGTTTTCGGAACTTTCACTCAAAACTTTTGACTTACTATGAATGATACGCCTGATTTTATGCACCAAAAGCAATTGGAAATTATTTATTCGAAAACACCAGCCGAACGTTTTATGATGGGCATCGCGATGTGCCGAAGCGCGCGCAGAATGGTCGAAGCGGGTATTTTGCAAGAAAACCCAAGTATTTCCGAAGATCAGCTTAATTATTTGGTTTTTACTCGTTATTATCCATCTTTGGTTGCCGAAACTGAAACTTCATGGCAAATGTTTTTTTTACGAAAAAAAATGACAGAAGCCACTAATTTTGAAGAAATTAAGCATTTTTACTATCAATTCATTGATCGATTTCCTTTTGAACCAAAAAATATTGAACTCGAAAAAAGTTATTATTTCCTTTTTACGACTCTGTTCGAAAAAATACACGATCAAAATAGTTTAGATTTTATCAAGACTGAAATCGAACTTTTAGCATTACAAAAAACGAATTGGGTAAATAAACTTTTCGAACAGTTGGAAAAACAAGAAAAAATTAAATTATAAGAATCACAGGCTAAATAATCATCGCAATTAGATATTTTTTTGCCTAATTTTTTTTAGTTTTGTTTAAAATTTGGTAACAATACCGCAAAAGTTAGTACATAATAGATATGATTTTTAGAAGCAAAAAAAGTTTAGAGAAGTTTTACAAATTCAAAGCTCTCAAGGTATATGCCTCGACAGAATGGTTAGCCGATGGAAAAAAGAAATATCGCACCGTTTTCGAGGGTGGAGAATGCACGTACTTATACGTAGAGTTGTCGTTTTATAATAAATTATTTGATGACGAAAATTGGGAAGTAAAAGTCAATCTAAAATGTTACCGACTCTTGGACAAATCAAAGCGCGAAGAACTTTGCGATTTGCCTGTTCAAGCCAAAATTAGCAAAGAAGACCATGTAGTTTTTATCAGAGAAGGCTGGGGCAACAAAGAATCGGGTTTTTGGACTCGTGGTGATTATGTTTGGGAAGCCTATATGAGTGAAGAATTAATAGGCGTAAAGTATTTTTATGTCGAAGAAGGTGGGGAAGTTTCGGCAGACGACAATCCTTATTTCGAACTCAAACAATTAAATCTTTATGAAGGACCGAACGAAGGAAAACCCATTTTTGATCGAAAATATTATACACATTTCGACAGCAAAGATACCCGCTATGTTTGGGGCGAACTGCGCCTCGAAAATATGCAAGGTTCGGCTTGGTATTGCGAACTGTTTTTTTATTTCTACAATGCCTCTGGACAACTCAAAGGACACACAACCGAACTAAAGCGTGTAGAAAACGAAGATAATGAGATTACTATCACCACGGGCTGGGGTTCGGACACGCGCGGCTCTTGGCACAGGAACAAATACACGCTGGAAGTGATTTTTATGGACAAACTCATAGCCGTTGTACCTTTCGAGGTAGGCGAGGAGTACGTGGAGGGTAATAGTGTGGTACTAACGGGCGAGGCGCTCAACACGCCGCATTTGCAACGTCCTTTGGTGATTCACGAATCGCTGGAGGATTTACTGGCTGGGCTTGACGAACTGATCGGTTTGCAATCAGTCAAAAATCGGGTTCGTGATTACGTCAATTACCTCAAATTTATTCAGCTTCGTAAAAAAAATGGTTTTAATGAGGAGCAAAGGATCAATCTTCACGCCGTTTTCAAAGGAAACCCTGGTACAGGAAAAACTACAGTTGCCAATATGCTTGGCAAAATTTATTATAAAATGGGGCTTTTGAGCAATGGAAAAGTTACCGAAGTGGGTCGGGCGGAACTCATTGGGCAGTATATTGGGCAGACAGCACCCAAAGTAAAGGAAATGATCGATAAGGCAAGAGGCGGAATACTTTTTATAGATGAGGCGTATGCTTTGGTCAGAAACAAGGAAGACAATAAAGATTATGGACAAGAAGTGATTGAGATTTTGGTCAAAGAAATGTCGGACGGCGAAGGAGATTTGGCGATTGTGATGGCGGGTTATCCAAAAGAAATGGACGTTTTGCTCGATTCGAATCCTGGACTCAAATCTCGTTTTAGTTTGTCTTTCGATTTTGCTGATTTTTTGCCTCAAGAATTGCGTCAGATTACCCATTTGGCACTCAAAACCAATGAACTGGTCTTTGAGGAACAGGCTTTGTA
Source organism: Cytophagales bacterium (assembly GCA_013297565.1). GTDB lineage: Bacteria > Bacteroidota > Bacteroidia > Cytophagales > Thermoflexibacteraceae > JAAFHK01. The sequence goes on along the minus strand of JAAFHK010000379.1, from coordinate 1,627 downwards.
CCTTTTCAATAAAAAAATAATCGAAAAATACCGCCGCAGGGACGAAACATTTGGGAATGCGCGCTTGGTAAATAATCTGGTGCAAGAGGTCAAACTGGCTATGAGCCAACGACTTATGCAAACACAAACGCCCGATTTGTTGGAAAAAGAGGTTTTGGAATTGGCAAAAAAAGAAGACGTAGAAAAGGCTTTTGCGAAGGAAGAAAAACAACGTCCTGTTTTGGACATTGATGAGGAACTTTTGGTCGAGGCTTACAGAGAACTCGAACAGATGATTGGGTTGAAAGAAGTCAAAAAACAGGTCAAGGAACTTACGTCTTTAGTGCGTTTTTACAAAGAAACAGGCAAAGATGTGTTAAACCAATTTTCTTTGCATACGGTTTTCAAAGGAAATCCTGGTACAGGAAAAACCACTGTTGCCCGAATTTTGGCAAAAATCTATCAGGCTTTGGGTATTTTGGAGCGCGGGCATCTGGTCGAATGCTCAAGGGAAAATTTGGTAGCGGGTTTCGTAGGGCAGACGGCGATCAAAACCCAAGAAAAAATAAATGAGGCTTTGGGAGGGATTTTATTTATAGACGAAGCGTACGCCCTAAACTCTTTGGAAGGCTCAAATGATTTTGGGCGTGAGGCTTTGGAAGTTATCATCAAACAAATGGAAGATCGAAGGGGAGAATTGTTGGTGATTGCGGCGGGGTATTCGAACAATATGGATAGGTTTTTGGAAATGAACCCAGGTCTGAAATCGAGATTTGATAAGATATTTAATTTCGAGGATTTCAGGGCAGAGGAACTCTACGAAATTGCCTCCAATATGCTCGAACAGCAGAATTTAAAACCCGATTCGGCGGCAGAAGATCGTTTGAAACGGTATTTTCAAATGTTGTACGACCGTAGGGATAAGTTTTTTGGGAACGGCAGGGCAATCCGCAAAATCATAGACGATGCGATCCGCAACCAAAACCTTCGAATGGCGAACCTCGACAAAGCCGAACGCAACGAAAAAATTATGCAAACGCTTAGCCTCGAAGATATGGCTGATTTGGAAAAACATTTGGAAGAACACATTGGCAAAAACCATCTGGGTTTCAAAAAAACGCAGTATTAAGGAATGATATTTTTGGTATATTATCCTAAAACTAAATTGGTCTTTTCGTAAAACGAAGTTTTTGTTCGTTTCTGTGGCGAACAGGAATGTTCGTATACAAAACCAATGTTGATTGAGTATAATTTCAAAACCGCCAAAAAGCCTCAAACAAAACATAACGAGGCAAAAGGGCGATCTGATGCGTACTTTGCGAATAATCCGTTACGGAAGTATTGACAAAAGCATAGGTATTCAACAAATTATGTCCTGTTAATGAAAAAGTCAATTTATTAGGCTTAAAATCATAATAAGCACTGAATTTGGAAAACCAATAGGCTTTCTGATCCGTATTTTGCTCAAAATAAAACACATCATTTGACCACCGCAGGCGAATTTTGCTAATTTTCCAAGCCCAAACCACATCAAAATACGGATTGTGAATGGCATTATGGGTTTGGGTTTTGGTTTGTCCTGTACTTGTATTATTCAAAGAATAATTGGCTTTCCAACCTGCATAAAAATTCGGAAAATATTTAAAAA
>JAAFHK010000378.1 GCA_013297565.1 Cytophagales bacterium | reverse complement strand
TCAAAAATAATAATCCAATCAATAAAGCCAATCTGTTTTTCATGAGAAACAAAGCAAAAATGTGTTTTTTCAAGAGGTTTCCTAAATTTGGGGCAAAGCTACGGATTTTTTTATTTAAAACCTAATACATTAAAACCTACCATGAAAGTAAAATATTGATAATTAGTATCACTCCAATACGAATACTCGCCTCCTAATTCTCTTGGCGTAATTCCTCGAAGTTCAATATGGAATTTATTATCATAATTATAACCAATACCTAAAGCAAAACTTTGTTTAGGATTTATAGTAAGGTCTTGGAAGGCATCAAAATAAAAGTTCGAGCCTTGAGGATAATCAAAAATATAGGCTACATTAATAAAAAGTTTGGATCGATTGGTCAAGAACATATAATATCTTAAGCCTACAGGAAGCTCAATAGATTGGTAATTTAAGCGAATTTGCTGAGGATTCAGATATTGGCTATTCTCACCCATTGTAGTTTCCGCTTTATAATATTGAAACGTAGGTTCAACAAAGATACTCCATTTGTTTTTGTTGAAGGGAAGTATGTATTCTAATTCTGCTCCAATTCGAAAAGCCATTTTAGTAGGAAAATTAACATCAAAATAAGGGTTTTTTTCATTTTTTCCTGAAAAAGTAGCCAAATTCATTCCTCCTTTAATATTTAAAATAAATTTTCCTCGTTTTCTTGCTGTTTCATATAATACCACTTTTTTACCCAAACATTCATTATATTGAGTAAAAACCTTGATCAAATCCTTATGCGTATAAGTTAATTGATTAATGTAGGTATTTATTTTAGTATCACAGACCAAAGTTTGCACAATCTGTTGCCGATAGTACCAATTACTTTTTACTTGTCCATCAGTCAAATAATTTTTAGAAACTAATTGTTGAATGGTAGAATCTCCTGTTTTATAAAAATAACGCAATAAATCATCACCTTTTCTATAAAAATACAAATTTGCTTTGCCTTCAAGCAGGGTTTTCAAAAACAAGGTTTCTTTCGTAAATTCAGGATTACGAACCTTACTCATTTTTTCAGGATAGGAAGAAGAAAGATCAATTTGTACCTCGAATCGCACAAATTTTTGGTTAGCAACAAAAAATTCTTGTACGTCTTGCAAAGTCCCAGTTCGGTTTTCCCCATTCTCTGTAATTTTATATTTAAAATCACTTGGATTATTTTGCCAATCAGCGTTTTTTATCAAACAATCCGTTTTTTTTCCCGAATTATCAATAAAATAGCCTTTTTCAAAACTGATTTGAGCAAAAGCATTGATGCTCAAAAATAATAATCCAATCAATAAAGCCAATCTGTTTTTCATGAGAAACAAAGCAAAAATGTGTTTTTTCAAGAGGTTTCCTAAATTTGGGGCAAAGCTAAGAGAATGTTTTTAATTAAGCAAGTTTTTCCAAAATAAGGCATACTTTTGTCAAAAAATTGCCGAAATCCATGAAACCATTTGACGTTTATCCGCTTTATGATATTAAACCTGTTCGTGCCGAAGGTTCGTATCTTTATGACGAAAAAGGGCAAAAATATACTGATTTGTACGGAGGTCATGCCGTTATTTCCGTAGGGCATTCGCACCCGCATTATGTTCGTAGAATCACAGAACAACTCAATAACATTGCTTTTTATTCCAATTCCGTTCTGAACGATTTGCAAACCGAATTGGCTCACAAATTGGGAAAACTATCAAATTACGAAGATTACAGCCTTTTTCTTTGCAATTCGGGGGCTGAAGCCAACGAAAACGCCATCAAATTGGCTTCTTTTCATAACAAACGCAAGAAAATCATAGCTTTCCAACGGTCTTTTCATGGACGCACCGAAGCCGCCGTTACCATTACCGACAATCCTGCTATTATTTCGCCCGCCAACCAAAGAGAAAATGTTGTTTTTTTGCCCTTAAACGACCTTGAGGCTTTCGAAAAGGAGATTCGAAAAGGAGATATTTGTGCCGTTGTGGTCGAAGGGATTCAGGGCTGGAGTGGCATTTACGAACCTACAGCCGAATTTTTACAAAGCGCCCAAAAACTATGTTCGGAATACGGAACGGTTTTGATTTTAGACGAAATCCAGTCGGGTTATGGACGCACAGGGAAATTTTTTGCTCATCAATTCGCTAATATTCGTCCCGATATTATTACAGTTGCCAAAGGCATGGCAAACGGTTTTCCGATTGGTGGCGTTTTGATAAGTCCTGTTTTTGAAGCTGTAAAGGGCAGTTTAGGGACAACTTTTGGCGGAAATCATTTGGCGTGTGCGGCGGCTTTGGCGGTGCTGGAAATAATAGAAAAAGAAAATTTGTTGAAAGAAGTGGAACGAAAAGGAAGGGATTTGATCGCGAAATTGCGAAATTTGGAAGGAGTAAAAGAGGTGCGTGGGCGAGGTTTGATGCTGGGTATCGAGTTGCCTTTTTCTTCCAAAACAATTCGTGAAAACCTCTTGTTTGAAGATCACATTTTCGTAGGTTCGGCACACCAAGCAAATACGATTCGTCTCTTGCCTGCCTTGAACGTGCCTCAAGAAGCCCTTGATGATTTTGTAGAAAAATTGAATCGCTGTTTGCATAAATAAACATCTAAAACCCACAAAATTGAAATATTTTGTGGGTTTTAATATCATTTTGTTTTGGTAAAATAAATTGATTATCAATAATTTATATAAATAAAATTTCTAAAAAAGAATTTTTATTTGTGATAAAAAAACTATGTAATTTCCATACAAAAACACCTAAAACTTGGTAAAATAAAAACATATATAAATGGTTTTTATCAACGTATCGTTTTTCTTTCACGTCTTGATAAAACGGCAATTTTAATGAAATAATAATTTATTAAAAATGCGAATCAGGGGTTCAAATTTAAAAATTCTGAAATTAGCCTGTAGAACGGACTTTAGTCCGTTTATGTAATTCAAAAAACGGACTAAAGTCCGTTCTACAGCTAAGAAAACAACATTTTATTTTACTATAGATTCGCATTAAAAGATTAATTTTACATCAAATCATTGTTTCGTACCCTTAATTATCTCAAAAATGAAATACATTTTTATTTTCGCCCTGTTTTTGGTTTTTGTTTTGCCTCTTTCTGCTCAAGAAATGGAAATTTGGCGAAACCCGCCTCCTGTGGTTTGTCCGCAAGGCGAAAGTTTAGACCACCACGTCTATATTCCGCCGCCTGCGGGCTGGGATCGTTATTTGAAAAATGGGCGCACCGAAACCCGTTCAAAAATCGAAGTAACTTATATTGGTTTTTCGGATTCTGCCAAAGTTGCCTTCCAAAAAGCAGTGGATATTTGGCAATCTCTGTTGATTAGCCCTATAACTATACGAGTCCGTGCCGAATGGACAGGTTTAAAAACGGGCGTGTTGGGCGGAGCTTCGCCAGGTACTTTTATTCGAAATTTTGAGGGCGCACCCCGTTTCAATATTTGGTATCCTGTGGCTATAGCGGAAAAATTGGCAGGACGCGAAATCAACAGACTTGATGAATTTGATATTAGGGCATCTTTTAATAGCAGCCAGTTGGATTGGTACTACGGTACAGACGGCAAAACTCCACGCAATAAATTTGATTTGGTGTATATCGTTTTGCACGAATTGGGTCATGGTTTGGGTTTTACAGCCACTACAGCCGATGTAGCCAATGGGAAAGGACTTTGGTTCGATCCAAGTTTTCCTAATATTGCGGATATTTTTACCCATTATGTTGAGTACAAACTGGAGAGAAAATTCATCACACAATATGAGAATAATACAGGTACTTTGGCAAATATTTTGACAAGTGATCAAATCCAATTCAATAGTCCGCTAACCAATAAAGCCAATGGCGGTGTCCCAGCCGCTTTGTATGCCCCGAATCCCTACGAACAGGGAAGCAGTATTTCACATTTTGATCCAAAAATTTTTGGTCAGGGTAGTAACCTAATGAATCCACAAGCACCACGTGGAGTAGCCATTCACAACCCTGGAGCAGTCATATTAGCCCTTTTTGCCGATTTGGGTTGGGTGGCTACTTCCTTCAGACATACGCCCCGAGATCAGCCCGATCCACATACACCCATCAATTTTTTGGCAAAAGTTGAAAGTGATACTACTTTCTTGGCGGATTCTGTATTTTTGATCTATTCGGCGGACAGTTTTAAAACCTCCAGAACGGTAAAAGCACTTTATAATGCTACTCAAAAGGAAGTTTCCGCTACGATTCCCGCTTTTGGCAGAGGAGGACTTTTTAGATATTATTTCAGTTTTCAAGATGCCATTCGCAAATACACCTCACCCTCCAACGCCCCGACTCGTTCGTGGACTATGGCTGTAGGC
>JAAFHK010000377.1 GCA_013297565.1 Cytophagales bacterium | reverse complement strand
TGCCTTCAACTTTTACCACTTGAGGCTCTGTGCCGCCATTGTCGCTATTACTTTTTGCGAAAGCGGTGTTGCCCATTACCAAACAAACTACGGCTAAGGCAATTACGAAAAAATCTTTTACTAAGGTTTTCATTTGAATTATTGTTTAAAGTTTTGTAATTAATCTGACGTTGGTGTTAATTGCCAACGCTGTGCCAAAACTTTAGAAAACCTTTTAACTAATTGATTATCAGCAATTTACACTTGTGCCAAAAAAATTAAATTTACGTTTTTTGTTCGCTTTTCGAAAAAAATCGTTCGTTTCTGTACAAAAATGCCCTGTCTAAAGATTGTTTCCTTTGCGCAATTCCTCAACCTCCTCAAGCGACAGCCCCGTTATGTCCGCAATAATGCGATCATCATAGCCTTTTAAAATGCCATTTTTTGCGTTTTCGATTTTGTTCTGGTAATCATAATAAGCCTTATAAGCATCTTTGGCACTTTCAGCCGCATTTCTATTTTTACTTTCTCGCATTTCTTCTGGGCTAAGGTGTTCATAATCAATCAATTCTGCTACTTTTCGAACGCCCTGATTATTCATATTAATGATCGGATTTCGAGGATTCTTGATCGATTCTCTTACCAAATTCAACCAATCCCGATAGCCCTGCGGCGTGCTATCTTTGAGGTAATTATGGTTCAGAAAAATCAATTTATGCCCAAAAACATCAAATTCTTGATCTTCCAAATCAAATAAATTACTGTAATGAAACAAAATATCCCTCTCGACCAATCGACCATTTCGTTCTTTCGAAATATATTTGCTTGTAAAAACAGCAATCGTATAAACTACTTTATCAGTTTTGTATTCCTCCGAATTTCGTTGCATTTCGGCAATCGCCATGTTATGATATAATAAAAAGCGGTCAAAATTATAATCATAATCCACTTTTTGGATTTCAACAATGACTCTTTCGTCTTTGCTTTGAGCAAAAATATCGTATTTGAAATCAATATGGGCAATTTTCGGTTCGAAGCGTTTTTCTGTTTCTACCCTGTGCGGCTCGAAATCCACTCCAAACAAATCTTTTACAAAACATTGTAAAACAAATTTGTCAGTGAAAGCTTTTTTAAAAATAACTTCATTTGCCAAGTTTCCAAGCATTGTTTCCTTGATTTGGTTTTGCGCAATTTACGATTTTTTTTCAAATTATTGGCTTTAATTCGTATTTTTGTCCATGAGTTTACCTGTCATGGCTTTGCAACTTGCGCAGTTGTGTTCCCTTTTTTTGTTTGCCTACAGTCTGCCTTTTAGTTTGCGGGTTCTTCGTTTTTGGAACGCTGATCTGGCAACTGAAAGGCAGTTAGACTTGGAGCGCCAAAACAGCGTAGTTGGGGCTGTGCTTGATTTGGTACTTTTTTTCCAATTCGTGATCCTCCTTTTGTTTTTACAAACCGCCAATATGCACTTGCCAAGCCTGATTCGGGGTGCTATGTGTGCTACAGGAACTTTACAGGCAAACGGCTACGGTTATCCTGCTTTGTACGCCAAAATCGGCTTGAGTTTTTTGTATGCTACGTATTTATTTCTGAACCGCTTGGAAAACACAAGTCCCAGTTACAGCTTTACGCCCAATAAATATTATTGGATTTTTTTGATTTTTTCAGGATTATTAATCGATTTTGGACTAACTTATTTATACTTTACCAATATAAAACCCGAATTAATTTCTAACTGCTGTAGTGTGAGTTTTCTGGTCGAAACCTCTACTGCGGAGATTTTTGTAGCACTGAACCAAAGTGTTTTGGTTTATGTAGGTTTGGCTTTTGGGAGTTTGTTCGTAGGTTTTTGGGCATTATTTTTTTCCAAGAACGGCTTTGTTTTACTTTTTTCAAGTCTTATTTATGCCATTTCAGGAATCTTAAGCCTCAAATATTTTTTTGTCAAATATATTTACGGTTTGCCTTCGCACCAATGCCTTTTTGATCTTTTCCTGCCCAAATATTATTTTATTGGCTACCCAATTATAGGCTTCGGTTTTTTGGCAGTCTTAGGCGTCTGGTTTGTTTTTTTGTACCGAAATTATCGTCATTTTTTAACCGAAAATGCTTTTATTTTGGCAAAAAAAGCAGAAAAAATAAGTTTTCTATTTTGGTTTTTGAGCGCTTTTATCCCTGTTCTGTATTGGTTTTTTTGGGAAGGCAATTTATAAACCACATTCATGAAAGGTGTAAATCAAGAGAATTGATTGAAAAATTCCTTGTCATTTGTTAGATTTCCTTTTATAAGTGTATTCGTGCCTATTGATCCATTTTGACTCGCCAGCAAACTGCACATCTTTTCTTTTTTTGTAAAGGGTCTTACCAAGGGTATAGGTGTGCTTAAAAGTGGCGGATTTATTATCGTTTCCGTCTTTTCCCAATTCCTCTGTGATAATTTCAATATCACCATTAGGTAGTTTCTGCCTTGATTTTACTTCTTCTTTTTCTATGTATTTACCATCTGTCGAAATGGAAATGGTGTCCATAGAATTGGCACTTGTTTCATTTGGGTAAATGTTCGAAAAAATGAATTTATTGGTTTTAGGAACTCGACTAATTTCTACGTCTGCTGGCATAGTATAAGGTTTGCCCGAAGAATAGTCAAGATAGGTCAAAGAACCTTGCCAAGTGCCAGATAATTTTTTAAAATCATTTTGAATAGTTTTAAAACTATTTTGAGCATTACAAATGCTTGTTGCCAAAAGTGCAACACATACTATGACCAAAGTCTTCATTTTTTTCACGGTTATTTATTTTATTCGTTCGTAAATTCCTATTTGCCGCAACTCGAAATATCTAATTGATTTTGACTTAATTTTAAATGTTGCAAATTAATACATTTTTCTATTACGTCAAATAAAATTGGGCTTTTGCCAATAAAATCTAATCTATGAAATAAAGATGAATTTCGCCCTCTCAAATCCAATTTATAAACCTTTTCAGGTTCTTTTAATGCCTCTTCCAAAGAATGATAAGTAGGTTGTTTTTCCAATTCCTCATCAGAAAGCAAGGGCGTAGTTTGCCCAAAAACAGTGCTTACCCACAAAAGCAATCCTATAAATAGGAATGAGGTTTTCATATTTCGTTTGTATTTAGCGTTTAACCAATAAGGTTTTTCACAAAAATAAAAAAATTCTCAATGAAAATCCTTTTCTACAAAAATTTCGTATATTTGCGGTACAAAGACTTTCGTTTCGGACGTTCTGAGCGACGCTTGCCTTTGGGCAATAGCACGTTTCGTAGTTTTTTTTAAGCCTTCAAAGAACTTAGTTTTTTGAAGGCTTTTTGATGTAAAAGGTTTCCAAATACACTTCTTTGCGGTGTTTTTTCTTACTTTCTCTGATGCCTTCTACATAACACAAAATATTTTCGATTTCTTTTTCATACAAAATCAAATCGTTTCCAATTCTATTTTTGCCCAAATATTCCACTAAATCGGGATTTTGTACAATTTCCAATATTCTTTCAAAGTCATCAGGTGTAATAGCTATTTGCCCACGAGGTTCTTCGGTTTTAGGACTACCGTGTTTTTTAAAGGCGTGTTTAATGCCCGAATTATCCAAAAATCGCTGATAATCAGTCAAATTGAATCCTAATTTTTCTTGGATAGCCTGAATTTCCTCTTGGCTTACTTTTCCCAAATCCATTTTTTGCATTTGGTTTGTTTTATCCGCCAATACATTTTCTACAAATTCCTTGATTTCATTTTGTTTGTTTTTCCACAAAAGTAACAAATTCTTTTCTACTAAAAGAGAAAAACCACAATCAAAAAAATTTCCTACCTTTGCCCCTCAAAAATTAAGCATTAAACATTCAAAATCATTATATATGACTTCCAACGAAATCCGCAAACAATTTTTGGATTTTTTTAAGTCCAAACAACACGCTTACGTACATTCTGCACCGCTTGTACTCAAAAATGATCCTACTCTGATGTTTTCCAATTCGGGTATGGTACAGTTCAAAGATTATTTTTTGGGCAACAAAATCGCTGAAAATAAACGAGTTGCCAATTCCCAAAAATGCCTTCGGGTTACAGGCAAACACAACGACCTCGAAGACGTAGGACACGACACCTACCACCACACGATGTTCGAAATGCTCGGAAATTGGTCTTTTGGCGATTATTTCAAGCGTGATGCCATCGATTGGGCTTGGGAACTGCTTACCGAAATCTACAAATTGCCCAAAGAACGTCTTTATGTAACCGTTTTTGGAGGAGATCAAAAAGAAAATTTAGAACCTGATAACGAAGCCAAAGACCTTTGGAAAAAGCACGTTTCTGAAGACCGAATTTTGTACGGAAACAAGAAAGATAACTTTTGGGAAATGGGCGAACAGG
>JAAFHK010000376.1 GCA_013297565.1 Cytophagales bacterium | reverse complement strand
CCAAATACCAGCACAAAAGGAAAAAGAAATATGTATGCAGATATGAAAAGTCCTGATGACGAAATAATACAAGAAAAAGGAAAGGAAGCCGCTTCGCCCGAAAAGACTCATTCGCACCTTGCGGACGAGGAGCTATTGAGGCGTTTAAGCCATGCCGATTCGCGAAACTATGCCTTTAACCTTTTGGTGCGAAAATATCAAGAAAGGGTGTATTTTTTGGTCAGAAAAATGGTCGTAAGCCACGAGGACGCAAACGATTTGACACAAGAAATATTTGTCAAAGTTTGGACAAATATCGATAAGTTTCGGGCTGATTCTCAACTTTTTACGTGGATTTACAGGATCGCTACGAACGAATGTTTGGGATTTTTGCGCCGAAAACGAACCCGTTTTTTCTTACCAATCCACGATGTAGGGGCGGAGTTGAGCCAAAAAATAAACTCTGAAAATGGTTTTACGGGAGATGAAATTAGCCAAAAATTGGAAAAAGCCTTATTGAAACTCCCTGACAAACAGCGACTTGTGTTTAATATGAAATATTTTGAGGAAATGAAATATGAGGAAATTTCCGAAGTTTTAGGAACTTCGGTTGGGGCTTTAAAAGCCTCTTATCATCATGCCGTTCGCAAAATTGAAGCAGATTTGAGTACAAGCATTTTATAAAACAACGAAATTATGAAACCAAACGGCTTGCGTCTGTACCGTACAGACCGAAACGGTCAGACGGTACAATAAAGCCACATTTTATAAACAAAATTATGAAATCCAACAACTTTTACCATGTTCCCGAAAATTACTTTGAGGAACTTCCGCAACGAATCCAAAAACGAATGGCGGAAAAACAAAAAAACAAGCCTGTTTGGGCGTTTGCCTTGCGTTATGCCTTGCCTGTAGTGGTTTTAGGTTTGTTTGGGCTGGGCTATTATGCTCTTAATCAGCCTCTTAGCGAACCCCAAATCGAAGTTTCTGAAGCGGTTATTGCCGAGTATCTTTTGGCAAATGGAGTTTCCGACACCGAATTGGCAAGTTTTGCAGACAACGAAAGTTTGGATAATTTTATTGATCAAACTTGGGATTTGACCGAAGAGGAAATAAACGAGGAAGACCTCGAAACAAATTTTTAGAATTATGAAAATATTTTACACCATATTGTTTTTTTTGGGCTTTGTTTTCCCGCTTTTTGCCCAAGACGAAGCTAATGCCGAAGACCTGAAAAATCTGGAAAGTTTGAAAATAGGGCTGATTACCAAACGCCTCAAACTAAGCCCAGAGCAGGCAAAAGGTTTTTGGGTGCTTTATGACGAGTTTAGCAAGGAAAGGGAGGAAGTACGAAAGGAACAGACAAAAATGGCGCTCAATGAGGAAACTAAAACTGACGAAGTTTTGAAAAAAGACTTGGAAAATTACCTTTCTTTGAAAGAAAAAGAGATTGGGATTGAAAGAAAATACGTTAATAAATTTCTTAACGTTATCACTATCAAGCAGTTAGTAAAGCTCTATAAAGCCGAAGCGCATTTTAGGCGTATGCTTCTGGAAACTTTGCGACAACGCAGAAAAGAGGGTGCGCCTCAAGACAAATCCAAACGCCCTAATTGGGATTGGTAGTTTTTTTATCACGAAAAATTTGAAATCCGATGTTTAAAATCAAGTTAGAAATAGACAATAAAACCTATCTATTGGATAATTGTCATTATAGTCAGTATTCTAACCCCGAACAAACCGATACGGCAGAGGCGGATAGAGTCAATATTTCTTTTAGTATTCGTACCGAACGACTTACACAAGATTTGATAAATTGGTGTGAAAAAGGCGTAAAACAGCGAAAAAATGGCAAAATAACCATTTTTGAGCAAGAGTTTGAGAAACTCGTACAATCCCTGACTTTTCAGCAAGGCTACTGTAGTTCTATGTCCACAGGTTTGTATTATACTGACGATCTCAAAAACTATATTATGACTTTTTCTATCAATGCAAAAACTTTTTCTATCAAACTTCCGCAGGGCGAAGGGACGAATGCGCCGCCAGATAAAGAATAAAACCGTTTTTCGTTGTTTCAATTTTGTTTCACTAAATTTTAAATTTCCCATGAAAAATCTCTTTTTGTTTATACTTGGTTTTGCTCTTTTTACGCAGGCTTTCGCCCAAAAAAAGGAGCAGAGCCCAGAAGAACGCGCCGAAAAACAGGCAAAGCATTTTAAAAAACAGTTTGAACTCACTGACGAGCAAGTAGCCAAAGTAAAAGAGGCAAATTTGGTCAGAATAAATAAAATTAATGCTTTGCGAGGGCAAAAAGGCAAAAGAAATGACCTAAAAGCGGCTATTACGGAGTACGAAACAAGTTTGAAAGGTATTTTGACGGCAGAACAGTTGAAAAAATACGAAACTAAAAAAGAGGAGGCTCCTGCTCGGCACGCCGAAAATCGTACAAAACGATTGGAAAAAGAACTTACTTTGACAGAGGATCAAGTGCCACAAGTTCATGAAGCTCTCGAAACAAGGGCTGAAAAACTCATGGAACTCCAAGCCAGTACCGAAGACAAAAAAGGCAAGAAAAAACAAATCATTGATGAGTTCGAAGCCGACATGAAAACCGCCCTCAAGCCTGACCAGTTTGCCAAATACCAAGCCATGCGTACCAAAAACAAGGGTAAAAAAGGTAAAGGCAAACAGAAAGGCAAAGAAAAAGAATCAGACGATGAGGAAACAGACGGTTTGGATTAAGTCCGAATTATTTTTTTAATTAGAGTTTATGAATAATTCTGTAGCATACCCTTTAGGGTGTGCCAATGTGGTGATTTCCAGTATTTTAGAAACACACTAAAGGGCGTTACGCATTTATTCATAAACTTTATTATATTGAAATTGCTTTTGTAAGGCGAACAAGAATGTTCGTTTTACGACCAGAACCAATAATTTTGATTGATAATAAGAAAAAACACTTTCCTATACAAACAGTTTTGAATCTGAATAAAATCCTAAAGCCCATGATTGGTTATCGTTTTGCAGAATATACTGCCCCGCCAAAAAACAAAAAAGCGGATTTTGATACTTTACTCAAAATTTTCTTGTCTTTGCTTACCATGACCTCTGGAGATGTGGGCGAAGCCATGCGTTACATGAATTCCCTCGACCGCCAATATGGGCTAACAGGCGAAGATTATGGCATAGGTGATTTTTATGAAGATTTGAAAAAAAAGGGCTACATAGAGGAAAGTCAGCAAACAGGTGAGGTAAAACCTGCTCCAAAAAGCGAACAGGAAATGCGCCGTCAAGCCCTTACGGAAATTTTTGGCAAACTCAAAAAATCGTCCGAAGGCTCGCACCAGACCCGTTTTACAAGTCCGCAAGGTGATGAACTCACTGCTGACTCGCGTCCCTACAGTTTTGGTGATGACACTTCGCAAATAGCCATGACTGATACGATCCGCAACGCCCACATTAATCATGGGCTTGATGATTTTAGGCTAACTGAAGACGATTTAACGGTTGTTGAGCGCGAATACAAAACCCAAACTTCAACGGTCTTGATGATCGATATTTCTCATTCCATGATTTTGTATGGTGAAGATCGAATCACTCCCGCCAAAAAAGTGGCAATGGCTTTGGCTGAACTCATCACGACTCGGTATCCAAAAGATACTCTCGATATTATTGTTTTTGGAAATGATTCTTGGCAGATTCAGATCAAAGATTTGCCTTATTTGGAAGTGGGTCCCTACCACACCAATACCGTAGCGGGTCTGGAGCTGGCAATGGATATTTTGCGGCGCAGAAAAAACAAAAATAAGCAAATTTTTATGATTACGGACGGAAAACCGACTTGTATCAAAGAAGGCTTGAAATATTATAAAAATAGTTTTGGGATTGATAGCAAGATTTTGAAAAAAACGCTGACGCTTGCCGCCCAATGCCGCCGTTTGGAAATTCCTGTTACAACTTTTATGATCGCTTCTGATCCTTATTTACAGGCTTTTGTGCGAGAATTTACGGAAGTCAATAATGGCAATGCGTATTACAGTGGTTTGAAAGGTTTGGGACAAATGGTTTTCGAGGATTACAAAAGGCACAAACGCCGTAAAATATAGGCAAATTTTGGGATAACTTACTGAATATGATACAGTTGGAGTATGCCGTGCAGGGTATCCTGATCGGCTACTATCAATGAGGTAATTTTCATTTGCATCATGATTTTTTCGGCTTCGGCAATGGGCATTTCAGGACTTATACATCTGGGCGAAACAGTCATAATTTCGCCAATTTTCAATTTTTCCAAATCCTTATCGAGGTTTCGAGTCCATGCCCTTCGCAGATCGCCGTCTGTAACAATCCCTACCAATTTTCCATTTTGCTGTACCAATGCCAAGATCGGA
>JAAFHK010000375.1 GCA_013297565.1 Cytophagales bacterium | reverse complement strand
TGCGAATCTATAGCAAAATAAAACTAACTGCCTTTCCCATTGACCAAAGGTCCCACGTTTTTGGGTTCAGTCCAGTGTTGATTGATTAAATACGTTTTATAAATATCAAACGAACCAAAATTGACAATTTGCCCATCAGAACTAAAAAAAAGCACATTTTGCAGAGGGTGAATAAAAGGGCTAACTTCGTTTTGGCGTGTATTGACCCTTGCTCCTAAGTTCTGCGCTTTCTGCCAATTCCCTTTTTTGTTTCTGGTCGAATAATAAATATCTATTCCGCCAAACCCGCCTTTACGGTCGGAAGCAAAAAAAAGCGTATCGCCTGTAATCGCCAGTGAAGGGTGCGAATCCCAAAATTCTGAATTGATCGTTGCCCCCAAATTTTCAGCTCGAGTCCAAGTATTGTCATCAAGTTTATAGGAAATGTACAAATCACAATTTCCCAAACCGTCAGGGCTGTAGCACCGCGCAAAGACAATCGTTTTGCCGTCTGCACTTAGCGAAGGCGAACCTTCATTATATTTTGTATTGATCTGATCCAATGTTTTGACTGCCTCCCAACGGTTGTCTTCGGCAACCGATACATAAATCTCCTCATTATATTTCGAAACTCCCTGTTTGATTTCCTTATTGGTAGTTCGTTTGGAAGTAAAAAAAAGCATTTTATCATCTCTGGAAATGGCAACTCCGTATTCTTCAAATTCCGAATTGATCGACTCGCCAAGGGTAGTTTCTTCGCTTCGAGGTGGCTTCAGAGTGTCAATATGCGCCCGCAAATCGAGCATTTGGTAATATTTATCAATTTCGACATATAAATCTCTGTCAAATTTGCTCAAACTGTCATATCGGCGTAGCGCTTTTTGCATATCGCCCCTGTAATGTTTTATCAAATATCGATACACTTCTTTGGTCATTTCCAATTTGCCCAAATATTCCGAAACCCGCCCCAACTGCCACAAAATGTCCAAACTTGACAGATCATAAAAATTCTCAATCCCAAAATTACACACATATTCATACAAAGCAGGATACATATTTGCCCAATCTTTTTCCCTTTGCAGTTGATTAAGACGGCTAATTTTGTCTTTGTTGTGATAATAATTTATTTTATAAATATTAGGAAAGTCCAATTTCCCTTCCTGAAACGCCATGCTGGTGTCGGAAAGGGTAAATTCTTGGTCTTTGTATTTGTTTTGTGCAAAAAGCGCAAAGGAAAATAGCCCAAAAATGAAGAAAAAGAAGCTAATTTTAAAAAAAAATGGCTTTAATTTCATGGAAAAATACTTTTTGTGCAAAATTGTGTTTCGCTAATCATAACGCAATTTAACTCAAGTAAGTTTAATACTCAGATAAAAGTTATACATTTGCCTTAGCAAAACAATTACGCCAAAATGACAGGAATTTTGGCTTTGGCAAAAAAATTGATTTTATTCATCTTTAAAAAAACGTGGGAATAACAATGGAAAATCAAGACGAAACTACGGAGCAGACACTACAGCCCGAAAACGATCAGAACGTTACGGAAAATACGCCACAACAGGAGGTCAAAGAAAGTAGCGAAGACCTTACAAAGCTCAAACAGCAGGTAGAGGAAGCAAAAGACAAATATTTGCGCTTGTATGCCGACTATGAAAACTTTAGAAGGCGAACAGCTAAGGAGAAAGTTGAGTTTTTCAAAACTGCCAATCAAGATTTGATCAAGGTTTTATTGCCCGTTCTTGATGATTTTGAGCGCGCCCGAAAAGCCTTTGAGCAGGAAGGTTTGGACACAAAAACCCTCAAAGAAGGCGTAGAACTCATATTCCAAAAATTTTTCAAAACTTTGGAAAACAAAGGCTTAAAAACTATGCAGTCTGTAGGTGAAACTTTTGACTCGGATTTGCACGAAGCAATCACCCAGATTCCCTCACCTTCGCCTGAACTAAAAGGTAAAATAGTTGAGGAACTCGAAAAAGGATATTACCTCGAGGACAAGGTTGTTCGTTTTGCGAAAGTAATCATTGGAAATTAATTATACCAAACTTTCCTCCGTTGTCCGTGTCTTCACGGACGATTCTAAGATGTGTCGTCCGTGAAGACACGGACAACGGAAAAGGAATTTAAAAATACAAAAAAACGCTAAAATAACCATAAAAATGGCTAAAGCAGATTATTATGAAGTGTTGGGAGTGGGTCGAAATGCATCGCAGGAGGAGATCAAAAAAGCCTACCGTCAGTTGGCAATCAAATATCACCCCGACAAAAATCCTGACGACAAGCAAGCAGAGGACAAATTCAAGGAAGCGGCTCAAGCCTACGAGGTTTTGAGCAATCCTGATAAGCGCACGCGCTACGACCGTTATGGACACCAAGGCGTAGAAGGTGCTGGGCAGGGAAATATGAATATGGACGATATTTTTTCGCACTTTGGTGATATTTTTGGCGGTGGTGGAAGTCCTTTTAGTGATATTTTTGGCAGAAGTTCGGGCGGTCAGCGGGTTAAAAAAGGAACCAATTTGCGAATCAAACTCAAACTCACTTTGGAAGAAGTGGCTAATGGTGTTGAGAAAAAAATAAAAGTAAAACGCGCCCTTGCCTGCGATGGCTGTAGTGGAACAGGCGCAAAAAATGGCACTGCTATCGAAAACTGCCCAAGTTGTAGCGGAACAGGGCAAGTAAGGAGGGTAGTAAATACCATGCTGGGACAGATGATGTCGGCTTCGACTTGTTCGAGCTGTGGCGGAGAAGGCAAACGAATTACGTCAAAATGTCAGTCTTGTAATGGAGATGGCACAAAAACAGTCGAAGAAGTGATCAGTGCCAATATTCCTGCGGGCGTAGAGGAAGGTATGCAGTTGGCAATGGGCGGAAAAGGAAATTTTCCACCAAGAGGCGGCACAAGCGGAGTACATGGAGATTTATTAATTGCGGTCGAAGAAATAGAAGATGGGGCTTTGAAACGCGATGGAAAAAATGTGCATTACGATTTGTATATAAGTTTTCCCGATGCGGCTTTGGGGACGGAACTCGAAGTACCTACTCTGAATGGAAAAGTAAAAATAAAAATAGACGCAGGTACGCAAAGTGGGCGCATTTTACGCCTCAAAGGTAAAGGAATCAAGGATTTGAATGGCTACAGTTTGGGCGACCAGTTGGTTCATGTTCACGTTTGGACACCAACCGAACTGACTAAAGAGGAAAAAACAAAACTCGAAAAATTGCGTTCTTCGCCCAATTTCAATCCAAATCCTGACCGCAATGAAAGAAGTTTTTTTGAAAGAATGAAAGAATTTTTCCAATAAAATGAGTAAAATACAAGAATTTAACGATTACCGAAGCCGCATGAACGAACGCATTATGGCGGCTGACAATTTGGTCATCAAGCGTTTTTTTAACCTCGATACCAACGCCTATGCCGAAGGCGCGCTCGATGTGCGGAGCAAGGAACTCATTGGGCTGGCGTGTTCGATGGTTTTGCGTTGTGATGATTGTGTAAAATATCATATTGGCAAATGCGTAGAACTGGGCATCAGCAAAGAACAGATTACCGAAGGAATGTCGATAGCTCTCCTGATAGGCGGATCAATCGTGATCCCACACCTGCGGCGAGCCGTTGAGTATCTTGATGAATTTGACAAATAAAAAAAGCCCGAAAGGGCTTTTTTTATTGTATTTTTCAAGGTTTTCGATTAATTGCCCTTACCCAACGGTCAGGGAGAATGCCTTTATGAGCCGCCTCGAAATCTTGGTAACTGCAAGGCACTATCTGTTTGCTCATCAACTCGCCAGCACTCGGAATTTCGAGCCACCAACGTTCGGAAGCCCAACTTTTATAAAAAACCAATTCATAGGCGGTGTTAGTTTCACCCAAAAAGGGAACAATATATTTGGTATGATGGTTTTGGCTTAAAATCCTCTCGTGTTTGCGGGCATAAAACCCTTCTACAAAATACCAAAGCATCACCCCAATCAACATTGCCGTTTGCGATTCTCGGTCAAGAGCCGAATCATATTCATAAATCCCAATAGAAGAAAGCCCTTCGTTCAAGCCCGCATACCACATAATTTGGCAGGCTTCTTCCCCGCTAAGTCCAAAAACTGAAGTCGAAGCACAGGCAGGTGCGTCTTGGCGTTTGATGGCGTTCAGGTCAAAACTTAACATATCGGCTTGACGGATAAGTGGCTCTATTTCAAGCGGTTGGGAGCGCATTTCGCCTACACTTAAGGTTTCGAAATGCAAACGCCGAAATAGCTCAAGGTGTTCGGGATTGTTAAGAAAAGCCTGATGTGCCAAATGTCCAAAACTAAACAAATAATTGGGCTTGTGCAATAGAATTTCCTGCGTATGTCCATCAAGGTCTATTTGGGCATCGATATTGAGCAGAAAAATCATTTTTTCCATTTCCTCATAAGCCCAA
>JAAFHK010000374.1 GCA_013297565.1 Cytophagales bacterium | reverse complement strand
GTGTTTTTCCAAGTAAGCAATGGCTTTTTCAGATTTGAGTTCGCCCCATACTTTATTATTAATTCCATCTGTTTTTTTATTGGCAACTAATTTTTCTCTGCCTTGTCGGGCAGTTTTCGTTTTTAAAGGATTGAAGGTATTTGGGCTTCCTTTTGAGAAGACAAACATAAATTCGTAGCAATTTGTATAGGCATTGGAACGCATAAAAGGTGTATTTTTTTTCTCATAAATCATCACATCATGCACATTAAAGCCTATTTCTTGAAAAAACAAGGCTTGACGAAAACTTGTTAGAGATCGATTCCCATTTTTAGTTTTATCCGCTACTACCCAAACCACAATCCCGCCTTTTTTCAAAATTCTAAATAATTCTTCTGCTATTTTTTCAAACTCAAATCGATAACCTTTATAATCTCTCAAATCATCATAAGGCGGCGAAGTAACCACCAAATCGATTATTTGATCGGGTAGTTTTTGCATACCTAATACACAATCCGTATGATAAATATTATTAATTTCAAATTCGCTTATTATACTATTTGTTTCGATCATTTCTCCTGAAAATTGTTTCAATGGAACATTAAAAAATAACAAACAAAAATACCATTTCTTTTTCGGAAATGGTATTTTGTTTGTAAAAAAACTGTGTTTAGAAACCACCACGATAGCGGTAAGCCTCTGCAACTTTTTGGATAGCTACAATATATGCCGCCAAACGCAAAGAAACTTTATACTGTTCGGCTGTATGGTATGCCTTGTCAAAAGCACTTGTCATAATACGGTCGGCTCGGCGATTAATACGTTCTACTGACCATTTATAACCCAAACGATTTTGAACCCATTCAAAGTAAGAAACGGTAACACCGCCCGCATTTGCCAAAATATCAGGAACGACCATAATCTGGTTATCTGCCAATATTTTATCAGCATTTGCCGAAGTAGGTCCATTTGCCCCTTCAACAATCAATTTGGCTTTGATATTTCCCGCATTTTTAGCCGTAATTACGTCTTCAACTGCCGCAGGCACGAGGACATCAACAGGCAATTCGAGCAGAGCCTCATTATCTATTTTATCTCCACCAGTAAATCCTTCCAAAATACCGTTGTTTTTGGTTCGGTACTCGATAGCCGCACGAATATCTATTCCGCGTTCGTTGTAGTAAGCGCCTGTATGATCACTGATAGCACAGATACGCATTCCTCTTTCTTCGAGCAAAATAGCGGCGTGCGAACCCACATTACCAAAACCTTGTACCGCACAAGTCGAACGCAAAGGATTCATTTTCAGTTTTTGCATCGCCGACATCGCCGTAATCATTACACCCCGACCTGTAGCTTCTACTCTACCCAAAGAACCTCCTAACACGATTGGTTTTCCTGTAACTACTCCACTAACGGTTCTGCCTTGTGCGCGAGAATATTCGTCCATCAACCATGCCATTTCACGAGGACCTGTCCCAATGTCTGGAGCAGGAATATCCTGATCTGGTCCAAAAACATCGACCAAAGCCGCAGTATAGGCTCTTGTCAAACGTTCCAATTCGCCAACTGACATCGAGCGCGGATCGCAAATAACGCCACCTTTACCACCACCATAAGGAATGTCGACTACGGCGCATTTCCATGTCATCCATGCGGCAAGGGCTTTTACTTCGTCAAGGGTTACGTCCATCGCATAACGGATACCCCCCTTAGCGGGTCCCAAAATATTTGAATGGATTACCCGATAACCTGTAAAGACTCTTTTTTTGCCGTTGTCCATAGTTACGGGTAGCGAAACAATCACCTGTTTGACAGGACTTTTCAAGACCTCATAAGTTTCGTTATCCAAGCCAATCACATTAGCGGCTTCATTGAAGCGCGACATCATCGACTCAAAAGGATTTTCTCTATCCTTTATCGGGGCGGGTTCTATATAAGAAGATTTTGCCATCTTTTAGGTAAAAAAATTAGTTTTGAGGAATAGCAATACAAAAATTTCTGTGATGCAAAATTCTATTTTTTTTTTCGTTTTGCCAAAAAAAAATGAAAATTTTGAAATTTTTAGCCCAAAAATTCGAATTTTTGAACTTTTAAAGCCTTTTTCGAGCAAAAAAGTAAAAATTAACCAACTTTTCGATTTGTTTTTCAAAAACTGAAAATGCTTTTTTTTACTTTCGCCCTTCCACAAAATACATATCTACATCGCCTTTGTTTTTGGCACTAATTTTTCCCCTATGCACACAAACGTATTTGTCCTGAACTATTTCGTAAGTATCACTCGAAATATTGACTTTGTTCGGTTCACCACTCGACTCCATTCGGCTTGCCAAATTCACCGCATCTCCCCAAGTGTCGTAAGCAAATTTGAACTTCCCAACCACGCCCGCTACCACTTTGCCTGTGTGAATCCCGATCCGCACCTCGAAAAAAGGTTCTCCTTTTTTTACTTTTTCTTTTTTCCATTTTTCCATAAATACCTGCATTTCGAGCGCCGCATTGACCGCATCAAAAGGATTGGTTTGGTTGGCTACAGGTACGCCACCCGCACACATATAGGCATCGCCAATGGTTTTTATTTTTTCCATATTGTTGCGTTGAATGATCTCGTCAAATGCCAAAAAACATTTGTCCAATTCCTCAATAATCTGTTCGGGCGTGAGTTTTTCGGCTATTTGTGTAAAACCTTTGAAGTCCGTAAACAGAATCGTAACCTGTTCGTAGTGTTTGGGTTTTACTTTCATAACCTTTTTCTTGCGGTTGCGCTTCAGTTCTTCGGCTATCTCTTTTGGTAAAATATTCAACAGCAAAGCCTCCGATCTTGCCCTTTCCCTCCGAATACGGATAAAAGCAAAAAGTGCCAAAGCCAAAAGCGCCGCCGTACCAATTGCCGTACTACCATAAAGCAGACTTTGCAAACGCTGTTTTTCCAACTCCTCCTCTTGTTTGCGCAACTGTTCTTTCTTTTTGTCCATTTCGTACTCTTGTTGC
Organism: Cytophagales bacterium; assembly: GCA_013297565.1. Lineage (GTDB taxonomy): Bacteria > Bacteroidota > Bacteroidia > Cytophagales > Thermoflexibacteraceae > JAAFHK01. The sequence goes on along the minus strand of JAAFHK010000374.1, from coordinate 1,435 downwards.
TTCATTTTGGTTTTATGAAGATTGGTTTCAAACTCATTGAGTTTGTTTTTTTTGTCTATTTCAGCCACTTCTTGGTCTTTCCGTTCCAGCTCTTCCTTTGATTTGCTCAAAGCGCTTTTCAACAAACCATACAAACGGGCATAATTTTTATAATCGATATACAAATTCCGATATTCTTGAAACTGTTTGTTATTCTTGCGAACCTTCGGATCTCCCAGAAGTTTGCCATAATACTCGACATTGGTGTTGGCTATATCAACAAGTTGCCCTGAACCCTCAACAGCTATGTCATAAAAATTGCCTTCACTCGCTATTTTGACCGCTTCTTGCAATTCCCGAAAGGCTTTGGCAGGATTTTTTAATTCCTTGTAGAGTTTCCCAATTTCGTACTGGACGTAGGTTAGCGTAACCGAATCTTTGGTTTCTGATAGTTTCTGACGAGCCGTTTCTTGATACTGTAAAGACTTCTGAAAATTTTTGTTATCCTTAGCCGCCAAGCCCATATAGTGAAACACCTGCCCAATCGTATCAGGGGCTGTTTTTTTATCAATATTTTTCAAGGCATTTTGGTAAAATTCGAGTGCTTTGGCGGGATTATTAGCCAACCTGTACCAGTCACCCAAATCTTTTGCCGCCCCAAAAATCAATTCTTTGTTCTTAGAGGTCAATGCCGTTTTATACAAATCTAATTTTTCGGTTTCCGTTTGGCTATACGCCAAGTTACCTACAAAAAATCCTATAAAAAATAGGATATAAAATAAATTTTGCCCTTTCATGTGCCTTTTCCGTTGCTTGTTTGTTCGATTGGCAATTTATAAAAACTTTGTTCAAATACAATTATTTTTTCGAATAAAAAAAAGCCACCCGAATTGGGTGGCTTTTTTTTATTTAGCACTAAGTTTAGTTTAGGGTGATCATTTTTCAAGTTTATGCACTCGAAAGCCTTTTTCATCAAAAGTGTGAGCCAAATGTTTTTCGGTCAGAAAAATAGGAAGAACAAAGACTAAAGCAGAAAAACTAAAGCCAAGCAAAATCCGCAAAATAACTTTTCGAATCAAAAAATAAAAAATAATCTGTAACAAAGAAAAGCCCAAGACGCTGATTAAGAATATTTTGGCGAAATAAGTATTCGCTTCTTGCCAAATATCGGCATTGAGCATCGACAAGGGCGTTCGATACCCATAAAAATGATTGATTTCGATGGCTGGAAAAAAATACATTCCCAAACCAAGCAAACAAAGACTTAGCACAAAACCCATAGGAAGAAAGTTTAGGATTTTAGCAAGGTGTTTTTTGTTTTCAAATTCGTTCATGATTGCCTACGATTACCGTTTTTATCAAATATTTTGTCCAAATGTGATTCTGTCAAGGCAAAAGCAGGAACAATCATTAAACTAATGCTAAAAGCGGAAAATAGCAACGTAACTTGGGCTTT
>JAAFHK010000373.1 GCA_013297565.1 Cytophagales bacterium | reverse complement strand
ACGCTTACGCATACTCCGCTTACAGCTGTTGATGAAAATGCCAATGCTATCAGTTTTGTGGCTACAGCTTCCGATCGAAGCGGTGTAAGAAGCGTGACGGTTGAGTACCAAATCAATAATGTACCAAATACACTTACCTTGGTTCGAGCCTCGAACAATACGGATATTTATCAGGCAAGCCTTGATTTGCGAGGGCGAATCAAAAGTTCGGATTCGTTCCAATATCGAATAGTAGCGACAGATTCTGCCAGAAATGCCAATCGCACCATTCTCCCACAAAGCAATTTATACACCGTCAAGGTCGAAGGTTTGGGTGAAGTGCGTAATTTTTATACCAATTCTTTTGATAATATTACAAGCAGTTCCGCTGATTTTATAGGTAGTAGTAATTTCCGAATTGCCCAACCCACAGGTTTTACCTCACCTGCGATCCATTCCGATCACCCCTATCAAGAAGCAGGAAATGGCGGGAAATTAAATTTTATTTATACTTTGCGCTACCCGATCAAGATCAAAGAAGGGCAATCTTACATGGAATTTGACGAAATCGTGCTGGTCGAACCTGGTGAGCCAGCAGCTACCTCATACCTTAGCGAAGATTTTTATGATTACGTCATAGTTGAAGGCTCAACCGACAAAGGACTCACTTGGAAACCTATAATTAATGGGTATGATTCGAGAGATCGAGCCGAATGGTTGGTGCATTATAACGGACAAATGACAGGGCAAAACTCGAGCGCCGAAGGCAATCCAAGCCTGTTCAAACGCCGTTTGATCAATATCAAAAAAGCATTTAATACAGGAGCTGAAGTCGTTTTTAGGTTTCGTTTGTATTCCGATCCTGGCGCTGCAGGTTGGGGATGGGCGATTGATAACCTTGATATTCAAGGACTTGCGACAGGAATCGAAGAATATTTGCTCAATTCCGATGCCTTCCAAATCTATCCAAATCCAAGCACAGGACGCTTTGGGATCAAAGCCCGCTTCCAAAAAAATGTACCAAGCATGGAAATCCAAGTCTTGAATCTGTTGGGTAAAGAAATTCGAAAAGAAACTTTTACCCAAAACAATTTATCATTCGAACACGAACTCGATTTGGGAGATTTGCCGAACGGTATTTATTTTGTCAATCTCAAAATCAAAAACCAAATCATTACCAAAAAATTGGTTTTGCAAAAGTGATCGTTCGCTAAAAAACTTCGGCAATGGTCTTAGACATTGCCGATAGTTTGACGATTGGCAAGGTCTAAAGACCATTGCCGACATTCACAAAGTTTGTATCAAACATTAAAAAAATATATGAAACAAATCTTCTTTTCCTTTTTCTTCTTTGCCTTTTCTTTGTCTTTATTTGGACAAAATAAATTTTATTTTGTCCAATTCAAAGATCGTAAAAATACGCCTTTTTCCATAAACCGCCCGCAAGAATTTCTTTCAACAAAATCCATACAACGCCGCACAAAGCAAAACTTAAAAATACAGGAATGGGAATTGCCTGTAAATCCTAATTATTTGGCAGAAATCAACAAATTGGGCAAGGTTCAATACACGACTCGCTGGTTTAATGGAGTTTTTGTAGAAATTACGGACGCAAATTTGTCAAAAATTCGGCAGTTAGAGTTCGTCAAACCCGACATGATCAATCTATTGAGTGTCAAGCCCGATGAAAGTACTGATGGGTTAATTGATCAAAAATTCAATTCAGAAAAGCCTGAAAATCAAGCCTTTGGGTCAAATGCTCGAAGCGAAGAAAACTACGGCGTTTCGGCTGATCAGACTCAAATGCTTGGCATTCATCGAATGCATGAAAAAGGTTTTAGAGGCGAAGGAATGTTAATTGCGGTTTTGGATAATGCTTTTACGAGGGTGAATACTTTGGCACATTTTCAACACCTGAAAATTGTTGATAGCTATAATTTTGCCCAAAAAACTACCAATGTTTTTGGAATTTCACGCTTTCCACATGGCGAAAGGGTGCTTTCCGTGATTTCTGCCAATAAAGAAGGCACTTTGATCGGGGCGGCATACAAAGCCGATGTTTGCCTCTACCAAACCGAAATAGACAACAGTTTGGACGTTCGGCAAGAGGAATTTTATTGGATAGTCGGGGCAGAAAGGGCGGACAGTGTGGGCGTTGATGTTTTGAGTTCGTCCCTAAGTTATGCCGATTTTGTGGGCTTCGATTACCAAAAAACGCAACTCGATGGCAATACCGCATGGATCACCCAAGCCGCAGACAGGGCTTCAGCAGTGGGAATCGTGGTCGTAATTTCGGCAAGCAATGACGGAAATACAGCTTGGCAACGCTTGCGTTTCCCTGCCGATGCCGATTCATGTCTGACGGTAGCGGCAGTTGATCGGGCGCGTAAGTATTTGGGTTTCAGTTCTTTAGGACACCGAAAAGAGGGCAGACAAAAACCCGATGTGGCGGCTATGGGCGGTTCTACCATTAATCTTGATGCTTTGGGCGGCGTAGCACAAAGTAACGGCACTTCTTTTGCCGCACCCATTATTGCGGGTTTGGCGGCGGGACTTTGGCAGGCATTTCCACAAGCTACCAATATGCAGATTGTTGAGGCAATCAGGCGTTCGGGTTCGCATTTTTACACCCCAAACGACTCGATAGGTTACGGGATTCCAAGCTTCGAAAAAGCACAATTTTTGGTAACAAACAACCAAAATTTCTCATTAAATAACCAAATAAGTCTTTTTCCCAATCCTGTTTTGTCTCAAAATATATTTTTAATAGTGCCAGATTCGTGGAAAGGTGAGAAAATGAAACTAAAATTAAGTGATCTTAAAGGAAAAACCCTTTGGAATAACGAAAAAATGGTACAAAGTACAGATAATTTAATCGATTTTGGTAGTTTGAATCTATCAAAAGGTATTTATTTACTTCAAATTCAGACTTCTTTTTTTAAAAAAACAGAAAAATTGATTTGGAAAGAGTAAATAACAAACCTATAAGGTCTTAAGTACCTTATAGGTTTGCTTAAAAAACTTATTCCTCTTTATTTGACTCTGCATTCAAATAATACACTCCTTTTAGCACAATCTGTTCGTCCGAATCTATTTTTTCATTCAACCGAACCACTGCATAATCTGTATTTTCTTCCCCTTTTGTGAGTTTTATTTTCCTAAAAACGTAATTTTCGCTTTGCTTTTTTGCTACCCAAACATAATATTCGCCTTCTGCTTCGCTAATTGCCTCTTTGGGCAAGGTTTCGTTTTCGGTATGCCCAATCGCAATCTGCGCCTCAATGTACATTCCTATTTTAAAATTCTCCTTGTCATTTTGCTGAAAATGCACGTGAATATTGACGCTTTTGGTTTGCGGGTCAAAATGCTGGGCAATCTGAAAAACCTCGCCTTTGTACCATTGATCGGGCTGGGAAACAAAACGAAATTTTACAGCTTGCTTTTTTTGTACTTTAGGTATATCTTTCTCGAACACACTTAGTTCCAAATGTAAGTGATCTTTATTGACCAATTCATACAAAATTTCATTGGAATTGACGTATTTACCCAAATTGACATTCATTTTGGTAATAAAACCATCAAAAGGCGCTATCAAAGAAACCGAAGATTGTGGTCGGTCGGATTGTATTTTTTGGGGATCGATGCCCAAGATGCGCAACTGTTCGGCAAAAGTCGCCACCTGTATTTTATTGGTTTGGTAATCGTTTTCTGCTTTTTCCCAGTTTTTTTCGGCGCTGGCATTTTCTTTTTTCAATTCTTGCTCCCTCGTCAGCGTTTTTTGGGCAAGTTCGAGGCGTTTTTTGGCTTCCCAATAATTTTGTTGCAAAAGTACATAATCTGGGTGTTCGAGAATTGCCAAAACTTCTCCCTTCTTGACCCAATCCCCTACAATTAAATCCGCTTTGCGAACAAAACCGCCCACAGGCGTACCCACCGAAGCCCGATTCGAGGGCGGAACATCAATCATTCCGTTCGCTTTGATGTACGAATCCAAGTTTCGCTTTTCCATATTGCCCAAAATGATTTCCGAATTGGCAAATTTTTGGGGGCTAAAAACCAAATGTTCAGGCTTTGATTTTGGATTTTCTATTTTTTCTGCTTCCAAATTTTCCTGCACAGGATTTTGACACGCCGCTACGAACAGGAATAAGAACAGATAAAGTGAGTTTTTCATGAAAAGGTATTTTTTGTCAAAGCTATTTATTTTTTGCTGAAAAAATAAATGAATGGCTATTTTGATTTATTTTGTGTGTAAATTTGGTATCTACAAAACCATCAGATTTAAGCAAAAATAACCGAAACCAAGATCAAAACAATAAAGTTTATGAATAATTTGCGTAACGCCCTCGTAGGGTGTTTCTAATAGCTTGAAAATCAGCACATTGGCACACCCCCTAAAGGGTATGCTACAGATTTATTCATAAACTCTAATTTGATTTTTTTTTG
>JAAFHK010000372.1:1305-4436 GCA_013297565.1 Cytophagales bacterium | reverse complement strand
GTGTTTTTCTTACTAACGCCGAGGATGCCGATCAAAAAGAAGAAATTGCTAATGCTAAAATAACTTTTACCTTTAGTAATAAATCTGTAAAAATTGACTACAAAGGGGAGTATATGTTTGGTGGAGGAATGTGGTATTACCCTACCGAATTGACTAAATCAAAAAAATAGTTTTCCTACTTTTTTTTGCCAATAACACATACCATTTTTTAAAACATTTTTTAATCAAAATCAATAATATTCATGAAAAATCTACTCTTTTTATTCGCTTTTTTGTTTTCTTTATCCACTTTTGCTCAAAAAACACGCATCTTTGGGCAAGATAATAGTACCCGATATGTAATGTTTGATAGCTTAGAGGAAGGTAACTTGTTGGGGTTTGGCTGTATGCTTACGGAAAGGGGAAGCAGCTGTATTACACCTAATCAAGTAGTCTTTTCAAAAGATATTCAATCTATAAACTTAGGTAGCGGTTTGATTCGTAAAGATACTGTTTCTTGGTATGTTATGGAACTATATGGTTATAGTCTTATCACTAAAAAAAGCGGAGTAGGTTCTTTTATCGAATATTACTATAATAAAGAAAAATATGATGCCCTTATAGGCACAGATAAAGAAACTTTGGTTAGGCAGTGTATATCGCATATCCGTTATAATGAAAAAGGCGAGTTCAGCATCGATGACACAGCCACTTGGGAAGAAACTAAAAAAATTATTTAAACGTTAAAGATACCACGGTATATCAGGGACTCTGTAGAATCGCTATTGGCAATGGTTATTTTACAGGAGAAAAAGAATCTATAACTACTTGGCAATCGTATAATCGAATCAAGGAACTTGAGGTCTATAGTGATAACAAGTTATTTGGCACTATTCACCTAAAAGATGCACCCTATGCTGATGTACGTATTCCAAAAATTTTTATCAAGGGACAACCCATCAAATTTGTCGTAAAAAGTGTCTATAAAGGTAAGAAATATGATAGATTAGTCATTTCTTTATTAGATTTTTTGGGTTGGATTAATTATTATATGACTCTTAACTTTGTGCTTTCTAATAATGAATAAACCTCACTCTACCCAACAAATCCGCCTGATCCGTGTCATCAAAATCCTAAAATCTTGGAACGCTGATCGGGCGGATTTTTCGGTTTTGCCCTGTACGCCCCCGAATTTACCAGCCACTCGGAAAGAATACGGATAGGAATTGGGAAAAGATAGGAAGGAAGCGATAAGGCGTACGTAATTGATTACATATCCTTATTTTTTTGCACAAATCTACCCCCAACCGTAGCACGCAAAAAGCCCTGCCACGATTTGAGCATAAATAGTCCTTACAAAATGACTGTTTTATTGCCACTTACGAAGACCCGATCCTCGAAAACCAATTTTAAGGATTGCGCCAAAACGATTTTTTCGACATCGCGCCCTGCCTTTGCCATTTCGACTGCCGACTGGTAATGACTTACCCTAATTACGTCTTGGGAAATGATAGGGCCTTGGTCGAGTTCTTCGCTTACAAAATGCGCCGTTGCCCCTATAATTTTTACTCCTCGATCAAAAGCCTGTTTGTAGGGATTTGCTCCAATAAAAGCAGGTAAAAAAGAATGGTGAATATTGATAATTCGTTGTGGGAAAGCCGTAACAAAAGTCGGGCTAAGTACCCGCATATATTTGGCAAGTACCACATAATCAGGTTTATAGCTTTGTGTTAGGTTCAAAACCTCCCCTTCGTGTTCCTCCCTTGTGCGGTTTTCGTGGCTTAGGAAATGATAGGGAATATCGAATTTTTCGGTCAGCGCCCGCAGGTGATCGTAATTACCAATTACCGCCAAAATTCGGGCATTCAGTTCGTTATAGTGATGTCGAACTAATAAATCGCCTAAACAGTGATGTTCTTTGGTTACAAGCAAAACAATGTCTTTTTTATTTTTGCTTCGCAAATCAATGCGTGCTTCGGGAGGCAAAATCCCATGCAATACGTTCAAGAGATGTTTAGGTACTTCGCCCTGAAATTCGGTACGCATAAAGAAATGATTGAGGTCGGAATCGACAAACTCCTCATTTTCAATCACATTGAAATCGTTATGGTACAAAACTCCCGTAATCTTATGCACCAAACCTTTTTCGTCGGGGCAATCAATGAGCAAAACACTAATAGGTTTGTTCTCCATGTGGTAGTTAGTGTGTAAAATAGAAGGCTATTAATTTTGCGAAATTTATAAATAGGAAAGTTATTTAGTCTTAATTTTTGCCAAAAAAAATAATTTAATTTTTTTTTACATTTAATACCTTTCAAACTTTATATTTGGAAATTAATTAAACCATTTTTCCAAAGTGTCCCAGAAACCTGTTATTTTTCTTTCTTTTGCGAATGATAAAGTCGATTATGCCCGCTATTTGCGAAATTTGCCCATCGAACTCGATGGAATCCGCAAAGCCCTTGCCCCTGCGGTCGAGGCGGGACTCTGCGAAGTAGTCGAACGCGCCAACTGCACCCTCGAAAATATTCTTGATGTATTCCAAAAATACACAGATCGGATCGCCGTTTTTCACTACGGCGGACACGCAGACGGCTACCAATTACTGCTCGAACAGCTTGACGGTTCTCATGCGGTGGCGCATGGTGGGGGTTTGGTTTCGTTTTTTGCGAAGCAGAAAAGCCTGAAATTGGTCTTTTTCAATGGTTGTAGCACCCAACAGCAAAGTTTGGAATTGGTAGAAAATGGTGTGCCTTTGGTGGTCGGTACTTCGAACTCCATTAATGACGAGGTAGCTACCCAACTTTCCATTCGTTTTTATAAGGGTTTGGGCTTAGGTTTGAGTTTGGAAAGGGCTTGGAACGAGGCGCTCGATGCTTTGAAGATCGAGAAGGGTTCGAATCTGAAAGCCTTTTATCGGAGCAAAAAAGATTTAGAGGCAGAGGTCTTTCCTTGGAATCTGTATGTGCGCGAGGGTTCGGAGATAGTCAAGCAGTGGAACTTGCCCGATGAGGTCAAAAACCCGCTTTTTGGCTTGCCTACTCCGCTTTTTTCGTACTTGCCCGAACGCCCATATCGTTTTTTGGAACGCTATAAAAAACAAGATGGCGAAATATTTTTTGGGCGTTCTTTTTATATTCGAGAGTTGTATA
>JAAFHK010000372.1:0-1295 GCA_013297565.1 Cytophagales bacterium | reverse complement strand
CTTAGATGCAGGCTTGGTGCCGCGTTTGGAGCAAAGTTCGGATATAATTTATCTGCGAAGGGATCAGGAATTGGGGCTTTTAGGTACTTTGCAAACGGCTTTTAAGGTACAAGATGCTTCACAACAAGAGGAAAATAAACAAGTAGGGGCTTTGCACTATTTGAAAAATGCTTTGGAAACAGCGGAGGGTTACTTAAAAGTACAGATCAATCAAATAATCCAACAGATTCAAAATCAGGATACTGATTCGGGCGATTCCTTAAAAAATCAATGGATAGAAGCGGAGCAAAAAACGCAGCGCCCATTTGTGGTTTTGTTAGACCAAGCCGAAGAAGTTTTTACGCGCCCTATGTCTTCGGAGGTCAATGAGTGGCAGGTGTTTCTGCAAGAAGTTCGTCATATTTTCGACAATCCGAAAGACCGCCCACAAGGAAAATTGGTGGTTAGCTACCGCAAAGAATTTCACCCCGAAATCAAGGAGTTTTTTGTCAGTGTTGCTATAGCAAGGGAGGAGGTTTTTTTACAACACTTAGACAGAAACGATATTATAGAAGTGGTTGAGGGTTTGACAAAAAATCAAAAACTACAACGCAAATATGCCCTTAAGGTCGAGGACAACTTGGCGGAGGAGATAGCCGATGACCTGATTGCAAGCAGTACGAGTTCTGTAGCTCCTGTCTTGCAAATTACGCTTACCAAACTTTGGAATATGGTCGAAAACCAAGACGAACACTTGTTTTCGATCTCGAACTACCGAAAACTCAAAAATGACGGCATTTTTATGGGCGATTTTTTCGACCAACAAATGAAAAAGTTTATAGAACGCCATGCCGAATTGGAAAAAACGGGTTTGGCGCTCGATATCCTGTACCATCACACGACCGAACTGGGAACGGCAAATGTGCATAGTTTGGAGGAGTTGCGGCAGCGCTACGGTGAAAACGAGGCGAGGATTGGGGAGGTCGAAGCCCTAATCAAAGAGTTTTCGAATTTGTATTTATTGGTCGAAAACCAAAAAAACTATGTCGGTTTGGCACACGACACGCTTGCGCCTGTGGTGCAACAGCGCTACAAACATTCGGACAAGGCGGGGCAGCGGGCGGCAATTATTTTGGAAAATAAAACGATTGCCTTTGAGCAAAATACGGAAATTTATTTGGATTTGGACGATTTGCAGGTAGTAGAACAGGGGAAAAACGGCATGAGGATTTGGACAGGGAAAGAGGAGGAGTTGATAGCCAAAAGTCAGAAACGCCGCAAAGAGATTTTGGAAGGTGAAAAACGCCAACGGTATT
>JAAFHK010000371.1 GCA_013297565.1 Cytophagales bacterium | reverse complement strand
CAAAACAAAGCAAACCTGTAGCAATACCCGCTATGATAGCGATTATAAAAATACTTTTCATGCGCCAAAAATAGACAAAAAAATTGGATTTTAATTGGTTTGATCGCCCCGCAACATTCGATAACGTTTTCGAGCCTCGACATTAAAGGTACTGCCCTGAAATTCAAGCAGTTGTTTTTGGAAATGCTCCATCGCTTTTTCCTTGTTTTTTAGGTAATCTTGGTATATTTTTCCCATCAGAAAGTTGGCATCGTCCGCCCAAATATCCTCTTTGTGTTCGGCAAGTATTCTTTCCAAATATTTCATTGAGTCCGTAAAACGTCCCAATTTTAGCAAAATTTGTGATTTCGACCAAAAAATTTCATCACTCAAACTGTGATTTGGGAAATCGATCAGCATTTTATCATAGGCTTTGAGGGCTTCTTCGTAACGGTTTTGAAAAACCAACAGATCGATTTCGGCGTACGCCCGCAAAGGTGCTTCGGTGGTGTCAAGGTCTAAATTATCGCCAATTAACAAGGAAAGCGACATGGCATCATTGGCAATTTCTCGACTTGTTGCCAATTTCAAAATATCCAAATGCCCCTTCGAAAGTTCAAATTCACCTTTATAATACGAAAGTTTAGCATTTTTTAGTTTTGCCTCTTGTCCCAAAAGTTCATTTTTTTGCTCTCTTTCCACTTGCCCATAAAGCAGCGCCGCTTCCCAAGGTTCGCCTTTGAGAATATAAATATCCCCCAAATCCATTTTGGTTCGAGATTTAGTTTCAGGATCGAGGCGAGGTGCCTGTAAAACTGCTTCCAAAAGCACCTGTGCGCTATCTTTTTCATTCAAATAAAAACCATACAAAAGGGCTTGACTCCGCAAAGCGTATATGCCGTTGAGGTTAATGCCTGACTCCTGATAGAGTTGTTTGTATTGATCGATCAGTTCTCTAATCTTCTGTGTATCAACGGGATAGGTGTTTTTTACCAATTCTTCTTTTGCCGCCGTAAGCATTTGTTTGGAGTTCAGGGCAATGATGGTTTTTTTGTAATTTTCGACAAGGTATTCAAAAATCGTAATGGAATGATCATATTCTTGGTTTTTAAAAGCCAAAATTCCAATTTCATAAATCCTTTGTCCGCCCAATTTTTGGCGCTTGTCAAGGGCTTTTACCTGCATAAATGCCTTATAAAATTTCTTTTGTTGCAAATAATACCACAAAAGCATATCCGAAAATACGACTTTATCGGGTTCTTGTTGGACATATTTCAGTAAAATATTTTCAACTTTCGCCCACTCTGCTTCGTCCCGCAAACGCCCGCCCAAAAAATTCTGCACATATTCCACCCTCGATTCGTCTTGACTCAAAAGCGATAAATATTCGCCCATCATTTTTTCGACATTGCCTGAAAGGCTATACAAAGCCGCTAATTCATAAATAAACTGGTCTTTTCCATTTTTTCGACCCGCCAAATAAACCTGTTCGGCATAGTCATGCAGTTGGGCATTGATAAATTTGCGAGCCGCCAAGCGCAGTAAATTATCTTCCTTTTCGATCAGTTTGATGTAGTTTTGGAAGTGCGAATTTGCTTCGTTTTCCTTTTTCAAAGCACGCAAAAGCAAACCATAATCCACATTAAAAACCGCTTCGGTTGGATTGCGTTTGGCTTGCTTTTTCAAATATTTTTCAGCTTCCTCATATTTATTGAGTTTTTGCAAAGTCTGCCAATAGTTGTCGTGAATTTGCAAAACTGCATTCGAATTAGCCAATTTTTGATAAATACTCAAGGCTTTTTCGTATTCCTGTTGCACAAAATACTCATTCGCCAAGGCAATTTGATCGTCTTGCGCCCAAAGCAAGGTATTTTGCAGAAGCAACAATAATAAAACTATTCCAATTTTTGTTTTCATAAAATAAATTTTTATTAATAAAATTAGGACTTACGCATTTTTTAAAACTAACAGTTCTTAAAGAACTGTTAGTTCTTGATTATCAAGAGTTTATAAAAATATCATTTTTTCAAAAAAATGTTATTTTTAAGCAATTACGAGCAAAATGCGTAAGTCCTAGCATATAATCATAGGAATAATTATCCTCTGTCGCACTTTCCTACCTTTAGCTTCCGCAGGAATCCATTTTATATGTTGTATGGATTTCAAATCCCAAGTATCAGGCGTTATTTTTTTCAGTTCACAAGAGCCGTCCATATTAACAATTATTTCAAAACGAAATTTAGAATCCACACCTAATCGTTTTTTTTCTATCTTTTTTAAATACAAATTTCTTTTCAGGTGTTCATAAAGATAATGATACCCATTTTCAGGAATAGCCGCTTTTTCCACAATATCATAAATAAGGGTATCCGTTTCAAGATTTTGGGCGGAAAGTGTGCTTGCAGTTAGCATTAACAAAAATAGTAATAAAGTTTTCATTATTCAATATACACAGAAAAAAGGTTATTGTTTCACAACAATAACCTTTTTTCTTATTAATGCTAAAATACTGATTCAAATTTTTAAACACTCAACCTAAAGCCCAAAACTGTAATATCGTCTATCTGGTGGCGGTTTCCTATCCAATTGGTGATGGTAGTTGATAATTTTGCTTTTTGTTCCGCAAAAGGCAAACGGTGATTATCCAAGAGTAATTGGTAGAAATTTTTACGCAAAAATTTCTGCCCTTCGTCATTGAATTGGTCATAAAAACCGTCCGAAAACATATAAAATACCGTATTGGGTTTGAGTTCGAGGGTTTCTTGCGTAAATCTAATATTTTCGCTTTCCCTGCGTCTGTAGTAGGATTCCCTTCCGCCAATGGGCATTGGCGTTCCTTTAATTTCGTGCAGAATGCCATCTTCGATATACAATAGCGGGCTTTTTGCTCCCGCAAACTGCAAGGTATTTTTTGGCAGATCGATCACGCACAAAGCCAAATCCATGCCGTCCTTGTTGGAGGTTTCCTGCTGTCGCAAAGTATATTGTACGCCATGATTGAGATGTTCGAGGATTTGATCGGGTTCTATAATCTGTTGAATCTTAATAATTTGGTTCAGCAAAGCATCACCTACCAAACTCATAAATGCTCCTGGCACGCCATGCCCTGTGCAATCGACTACAGCAACCATGAGCTTGTGAATATCGACATTGCGGTATTCGTAAGCCCAATAAAAATCCCCACTGACAATTTCGCGCGGCTGAAAAAATACGAAAGATTCGGGGACAATTTGCTGAAAAACAGAGAGTTCGGGCAACATGGCATTTTGTATGCGCTGGGCATAATACAAACTCGAAGTAATATCCTGATTTTTCTTGTGGATAATATTTTTTTGCAATTCCAAAGCCTGATTCTGCACCCGTATTTGATCGTTAGTTTTGCGCAACAGTTCGGATTGTTCAGAAATTTTCTTATTCTGAATTTTTATTCTTTTATAAAGAAAATAAAAAATAAAACTCAAAAAAAGCAAAAAAGTAATGATCAAAGAACCAATCAAAAGATTGCGTTTGTACTCTTTTTTCTGCTGTTCTTTTTCCGTTTCGACCACCTCGAGGCGTTCCTGTGTGGCTTCTTGCAAAGAATCGATTTCAGTCAAAAGATTTTTCATGTGATTAATCACCGCTTGAGTTTTGCCTTGCGCCGCTTGATACGCCCTATTATTTTCGGCAAGTTGCACTTCCAAACCTTTCAATTCCGTTTTCAATTCGGTTTGCACATTTGCATTGAGATTTCCCGAACGGCTCAATTTTTCGGTAATTTCCTGAATTTGGGTTTGAATTTTCAAACTACTTTTTTCCAAAACCTCTTTTTCCAATTCTAATTCTTGGGTAACTTTGTGAATATCAGCCACATAGTTCGTTTCGGCAGGTTCGGGTTTTTCCTTTTTGTTGGCTTTTATTTCTTCAATAGGCACTTCTTTTGATTTTTCTTTGATTTTTGCTTGCTCTGTGCTTGCTTTTTCTGCCTTTTTAGGATCAGGTTTTTGCAATTCTACAAAATTATCATCTTTGAACTTAATTTGTTCTTTGCCGAGTTCTTGCCCATCGATCACGAAACGCAAATCGTCCGAACGTTTATAAGCCGCAGGCAGTGGAATGATAAATTTACCTAAAAAATCTGTTTTGGTTGTTTTTTGGAAGGTTTTATCGGAAATAGTTAGGCTTGATTTGGGAGCAGGTGCGCCTTGAGTATTGCGGAGTAGCCCTGAAAGCACCCGATCAGCCCTATAGACCGTTACCTCTATTTTTTGGGAAAGCGGATCATAGACAAAATCTTTGATTAGGTGCGTTTTTGATAAAATTTCGATTTTTTTAAAATCTTCATTTGCTCGCAAATATTCTTTAAAAACTCCGTTTTGATTGGTTTTTCGGGGTTCTTTGTTGTTTATTTGTACGTTCAGCCCTTTTTGGGTATTGCCTTCGTATTCAGTTACACGCACCGTAATTTCTTTTTCTTGC
>JAAFHK010000370.1 GCA_013297565.1 Cytophagales bacterium | reverse complement strand
GCAAGAGCGCCAAAACCCTGATATTATCGATAATAGCCGCAAAAAACGGATTGCGGGAGGTAGCGGAACGACCATTCAGGAAATTAACAACCTCCTCAAACAATTCGAAAATTTGAGAAAGGTCATGAAAAAAATGAATACAGTTTCTGCCGCGCCGAATTTTAAGAAAAAACGCTAAATGTTTGTAGAAAGCGACCTTATCCTTAAGCCCGATGGTAGTGTCTATCATCTGGGCTTAGTTCCCGCAGACCTTGCCGACACCGTCATTACTGTTGGCGATCCTGAACGCGTGCCTTTGATTTCCAGACATTTTGAAAAAATCGAGCTGCAAAAAAGCAGACGAGAGTTTGTAACGCATACAGGTTTTTACAAAGGAAAGCGGCTAACAGTCATTTCTACGGGAATCGGGACGGACAACATCGAGATCGTGATGAACGAACTCGACGCTTTGGTTAATATAGATTTGGAAAAACGGCAGGTAAAAAACACGCATAAAAGCCTCAATATCATACGAATAGGGACTTCTGGGGCTTTGCAAAAAGAGATTCCGCTGGACAGTCATCTGATCAGCGAGTCGGGCTTGGGTTTAGATTCTACCCTTCTTTTCTACCAACTCGAAGCCCCCGAACAATACGAAACCATTGCACAAGCCTTCCAAATTGCTACCGATTTGCCTTTTTTGCCGTACATAGCCCAAGCCTCCGAAAAACTATTGGTACATTTTGGAAAAGAAATGGCAAAAGGAAATACGCTAACTTGTTCGGGTTTTTATGCCGCACAAGGGCGTTCTTTGCGTTATAAAAGCCTTATGCCGCATTTTTTTCAAAAACTGCAACAGTTTTATTTTAATGATTTTCGCATTTCGAACTTAGAAATGGAAACTTCGGCTTTGTATGCCTTTGGCAAAATATTTGGACATGAAATGCTATCTTTGAACGCCATAGTAGCGAATCGGGCTGATCAAAAATTCAGTTCCGAACCCGAAAAAACGGTTCAAAGTCTGATAATTAAAACCTTAGATTTGTGTGTAAATTTATAAACAAACTACACAGTTTAGGCATTTTTTTTAGTTTTTAAACCAGATTAAAACAAAAGAGTAGCAGGTCGTTAAGTCCTGTTACTCTTTTGTTTTTAGGTTATCAATGCAAATCATGTGTTAAAAATAGGCTACGAAAAATGACTGTTCAAAACGCCGTAGGCGTGAAATATTGGTAGAAAATATTTATGCCTCCTCTTGGTTTTTTTGAACCTCTGACTCGAATGATGAATAAATACTTGTTTTATTTCGAACCTTTGATGTACATTAATTATAGCAAAATCCTGATTATCAGGCAAATAGTATTTTTTTTTTAACAAGAAAAAATTTTTGAAAAAAAAATGAAAAAAAATAGCAACCGAATTTGAAATTCACCGTAAATGATAGTAACTTTACCGAAATAAAAAGGGTGTTCGCCGAAAATAAAAATATATTCACCGAAAAACAAGAATTGTTTTTAGTTTTGGCACACAAAAACCAAATTCGCTACTTAGGTAGTCCAGCATTTGGGCAGAGGCAAAGGTACAATTTACAAGTTTCATTTACGTTAAAATTCTGAAAACAATGAATAAGTTTGAAATTGCTGACAGTGAATTAATCACTCGTTACAAAAACGGAGACGAAAGTGCTTTTGAAATTTTGGTTTTGAAATACAAATCACGTTTGTTCACTACCATTCAATTGATTGTAAAAGATCAATACGTAGCTGAAGACTTGTTACAAGAAACGTTCATTAAAGCGATTGATACGATCAGATCGGGAAAATATAACGAAGAGGGTAAATTCCTTCCTTGGATTTCGCGAATAGGCTATAACATGGCAATCGATCATTTCCGCAAACAAAAACGTTACCCAAGTCTGCCTATGGAAGACAACTCACCGTTTTTGAACTCAATGGCATTTTCAGAAGACTCAGTGGAAGCGATCCGCATCAAAAACGAAACTTTTACGAAGTTGCGCGAACTGATCCAACGCCTCCCCGAAGCACAACGCGAAGTATTGGTTATGCGCCAATATATGAAAATGAGTTTTCAGGAAATAGCCGAAGCCACAGGCGTAAGTATAAATACCGCTTTGGGCAGAATGAGATACGCTTTGATCAATTTACGGAAGCAGTTGGAAAAAAACAGCACACCGTATGACACAATTATGTTCTGATGATCTCTTGCGTTATTTGTACCAAGAGTCAAGCCCTTCGGAAAGAAAGGCAGTTGAAAAACGTTTGTTTGGTGCAGAAAACGTAGAAACCGAGTCCTTTTATGAGTTTGTTCAACTCAAAAGTGATTTGGATAAATTGCTAACAGCCGAACCTCGCCGAAGCGTAGTGGATCGGATCATGGCGTATTCACGCCGAAGCGCTCGCAAGGAAAAAATAAAAGTGGGGTAGTTTTAATTATAAACTCTTGTCTATCAATACGTTAGTACGTTTCTTGAGTTCTTTTTTCAAAGAAATAATACTTTGTACTTCTTGAACAATGATTTCGATTTCGGCTTGATCATTATGAATGGGTAATTGTAAATCCATAATTCGATTGCCCAAAGTCGAAAGCGTAGCTTGTGGATAGACCTGAACTCGAACGAAAATCATTGGATAGGCTGATTATCCAAAACAAGTATGTTTTCATTCAACGTAAAGGATTCGATCTGGTAATCGATCATATCAATATCCATTTCAACCTCATTCGCAAATTTTTCAATTTCGGCATGGCATTTTTTCATGCTGTCGAATGCCCCAAGTGCTTGATCATACTCCAATGTATCAAGATTTTTCAAATAAGGAATGTATATTTTCATGGTAATAATAAAACCTAATTTACTGAAAACAATTTTCCAAAAAAACCTCCTACAGCCTAAACCCAATCACCAGCACATCATCTATTTGGCGAGTATTGCCCATCCATTGATCGAAGCGGCTTTCTAATATTTCTTTTTGTTCGGTAGCAGGCTTTTGATGTATCTCAAGCAAAAGTTGTTTGAAGTGTTTGATCATAAATTTGCGTCCATCGGGGCCGCCGAATTGGTCTTCGTAACCGTCCGAAAACAGATAAAACATGGTCGACTCTTCGAATGAAATGTACTGTTTGGTAAAACGGCGTTCCGCCTCGAATTGCTTACCGCCAATGGGTACGGCGTCACCCCGCATGAGGGTTAATTCTTCGTTTTGAATGTAAATAATGGGGTTTTTTGCGCCCGAAAATTCTATTCTTTTATTTTCTTTGTCCAGCAGACAGATCGCAATGTCCATGCCGTCTCTGTTTTGGGTGCTATCTTGGCGGAGGGTTCGGCGAACGCCTTTGTGGAGGTGGTTCAGGATTTCATCAGGCGAAACCACATTGAGCAAATTGGCGGCTTCGTTCAATAAATTATTGCCCAGCATGGACATAAAACTACCAGGAACGCCATGCCCTGTGCAGTCGGCTACGGCTAAAATGAATTTGCCATGCGATTCGGTCAGCCAATAAAAATCACCACTAACCATATCACGCGGGCGAAACATAATAAAATGTTCGGGCAGACACTCGAGGAGTTTTTCCTCCGAAGGAAGCATTACGTCTTGGATTCGTTTGGCGTATTTAATACTACTCTCGATATTTTCTTTTTGTTTATTAATTTCTACATTGTAGGTTTCCAAACGGTCATTTTGGGCTTCAATTTCTATCTTTTTTTCATTAATTTCCCTTGTTCGTTCCAAAACCTTGTATTCGAGTTCTTCATTGGCGCGGCGCTGAATATCGAGGGCTTCGGCTTGTGCTTTTTCTTTTTCTTGTCTTAAAAGGGAATATTTATCGCTAAGTGCCAAAGAAAGCAAAATTACCTCGATTGCCGAACCAATTTCGGAGGCATAATTGGTCAGGAAATTGGCTTGCATGATGTTAAAAGTTTTCAAAACCAATAGCAAAGTGCCTAACAAATAAATAAACCATGCTACAACAAAATATCGGGCAGACTGGTTGCCTTTTGCCCAACAGACGATCCCTGTGGTTAGAATAACCAAAGTATTGATCCCTAAAAGTGTAGTTCCGAAGCGCGAAGTTGTGGTATAATCTGTAACAAAAGTCATAATAATTACCACCACACCAAAGAAAACGACCAAATTGAGTAATCGAGCCAACCATGGAAAATACTGTTTGGCATTCAAGAAATGTTTGGCGAAAATGGCAGCGGTGCTGATCCAAGCCCCAATCGTAATCAAAATAAAATGATCACCCAACCATACATGATTGTACCAAAGGTATTGGTAGGCGTGTCCTGCTTTTGCTGAAAAATAAAAAGTAGAAGCAAAAATAGAGAGTACATAATAAAAATAATTGACATCGCGAAGCGAAAAGAAAATAAATAAGTTGTAGAGAACCATGACCGCCATAAAACCATAAAAAATGCCATGTGCCATTTCCGCCTGAATTTCACGTT
>JAAFHK010000037.1 GCA_013297565.1 Cytophagales bacterium | reverse complement strand
TTTCGATAATGGAAGTGGGAGTTGTATCCGCAAAAATTTCTTCTTCGCAGCGGTCGAGCGCCTCAATAGCCTGATTGACAGGCGGTTCGAAACTATGGATCAAAGCCCGATAAATATCTACTATGATCTGAAAACCTATATTTTCGTCTTCTTTGGATACACGCCATTTGTTGCGGATTATGCGCAAATATTCGCGATCACTGCGTTGAATGGTGATCAAAAAGTCTTTGCCCCAAAAAATAGCAATTTTATTCGTCAGTTTTCGAATCGTATCGGCTCGTTCGGGCGAAGACGCATCATACGAACGTGCCACAATAAACGAAACATCATTAATATTTTCGTATTTGGGTAAATGTTCAGGATCGAGGCAATCATGCACTGAAGTAGAGTGCAAATCGTATTGCATAGCCACCTGTGCCAGTTCGCGCAGGCTCGGCTCGATAATATTTACCCATTCAAATCCTCTTTCATCTTTACGAACTACGGTTTCGATCATATCTTTTGTGGTTTTTTGCCAAATATAAAAAAAATTTCTTTTCAAATGCAAAATAAAGAATTTAGGTTTAATTTTGCGCAAATATACCTTATCTTGATTCCCAAATTCATGCAATCCACTCCTTTGACTATAGATTTCAGTACCAAAATGCAGGCTTATTTTGCTTTGAGCAAATTCCGCTTATCAGCTTTAGTCGTCTTTTCAGGTGGTTTTGGCTTCGTCTTCGCCGCCGAAAACACGGTAGATTGGGTCAAATTAAGCATTTTCTGCTTGGCAAGTTTTTTGATTACTGCTTCGGCAAACACCATCAACCAGATCATAGAAAAAGACCTCGACAAGCTCATGACCAGAACCGCCAAGCGCCCACTTCCAACCGAAAAACTAAGCACGGCAGAAGCGCGCCTTTTCAGTATTCTTTTGGCTATCATTGGGGCGTTTTTATTGGTATTTTTTGTCAATTTTTTGACAGCTTTTTTTGCCGTTTTGTCCCTCATTCTCTATGCTTTTGTTTATACGCCTATGAAACAGCGCACACCGATTGCGGTTTTTATAGGAGCTTTTCCTGGGGCTTTTCCGCCCCTGATCGGTTGGGTTGCCCAAACAGGCGAACTTTCGATAGCGGCATTTATCATTTTTGGAATCCAATTTATTTGGCAATTTCCGCATTTTTGGGCGATTGCTTGGGTCGCAGACGAGGATTATACGCGCGCAGGTTTTCGCCTTCTGCCTTCGGCAGGTGGAAAAGACGGCAGTACGGCTTTCCAAATTATGACTTACACCATGTTTCTGATTCCGATGGGACTTTTACCCATGTATTATGGTATAACAGGGCTAAATTCGGCAATTGTGGTAACTTTAGCCAGTATGTTATTTCTTGTCCCTACACTTTTTTTGCTCAAAAATCTCGACCGCGCTTCGGCACTGCGGATTATGTTCGCCTCATTTTTGTATTTGCCTATTGTCCAAATTGCCTTTTTATTGGATAAATTGTAGAGAAATTTAGACAAAATAAGTAATATAGATTTTTTGATAATTTGGTATTGGTAAGAATTTGTAAAACTAAAATTTAAAAATACGTATGTATAATTTGTTAAAAGGCAAAAAAGGCATCATCACGGGTGCATTGGACGAAAACTCAATCGCTTGGAAAGTCGCAGTACAGGCATATAATGAAGGAGCAAGTTTTGTCCTGACCAACGCCCCTGTGGCAATGCGCATGGGCAAAATAGAGGAATTGGCAAGTCAATGCAAGACCATTATTATTCCCGCTGACGCTACCCTTGAGGAAGACCTCGAAAATCTGTACAAAAAAGCTACCGAACATTTGGGCGGAAAATTGGATTTTGTCCTTCACTCGATAGGCATGAGTCCGAACGTGCGCAAAAAGAAAGAGTACAACGACCTGAATTACAAGTTTTTTCAACAAACGCTTGATGTATCGGGCTTGTCCTTCCATAAAATGATGCAAGTAGCCGAAAAAACCGATTCTCTCAACGACTATGCCTCGATCATTGCCCTTACTTACATTGCGGCACAGCGCGTATTCCCAGACTACGGCGACATGGCACAGGCAAAAGCCGTTTTGGAATCTGTTGCCCGCAGTTATGGCTACCATTTGGGGAAAACCAAAAAAATTCGGGTAAATACCATTTCCCAATCACCTACGCCTACAACCGCAGGCACAGGAATTAGCGGTTTTAATGCCTTTTTGAATTTCGCCGAACAAATGTCGCCGCTTGGCAACGCAACGGCTGAAGAATGTGCCAACTACATTATTACCCTATTTTCAGACCTTACACGCAAGGTTACTATGCAAAATCTCTTTCATGATGGCGGCTTTTCGGCGGTTGGTGTTACTGAAGAAGTCATGGCGAAGTTTGAACAGGCGTAAAATTTTATTTTTTAGCATTAAAAAAGCCCGAAAATTCGGGCTTTTTTTGTATATACTCAATCAAAATTGGTTTTGTATGGCGAACATTCTTGCTCGCCCAGAAACGAACAAGCACTTCGTTTTACGACATAAACCAATTTAGTTTCAGTATATTTTATGTTCAACCTTATTAATTATGGGCATAAACTTTCAGTTGATCCTTTAGCTCCTTGCGGGCTATGTGGATACGGTTTTTGACAGTACCAATCGGAATACTAAGCCTTTGGGCGATTTCGTGGTATTTAAAACCCCGATAGTGCATCACAAAAGGCTGACGGTAAGCCTCGTCAAGGTGATCAACAGCATACTCGATGTCGCGCATAGCGAAAGTAGAATATGCCAAATTATAAGTAACGTTATTGTTTGAGTTCAAATAATGCAAATTGTCGGTCGTATCTATAAACGTATTACGCCGCATCAATCGCTGATAATTGGTTATAAATGTATTTTTCATAATCGTATATAACCATGCCTTTAGGTTTGTGCCATCGGCAAATTTATCGCGGTTCGTATAGGCTTTGAGCATTGTTTCTTGCAAAAGATCGTTCGCTTCTTCGCCATCTTTGGTAAGTTTGAGGGCGAAAGGTTTTAGAGAACTTGACATATCTGCAAGTGAGTTACTAAATTCTGCTGTTGTCATACCTCTTGTTTTTTGGTTTTGGTAAAAATATTCTATTTGTTTAAGCAAAACTACGAAAGTTTAAACAAAGTTCCAAATTTTGTTTAAACTTTTTTGGAAATTAGTTAAACAAAACCTAATTTTTACAGAATAGTTGTATATACAAGTAATTGAACGCACAAAAGAAGCAAAAAGTTTCGTTCTAAGCACTGATCCATTTGTTTGAACTTGCTAATTTTGGTATTTTTTTGTATACTCAATCAAATGTGGTTCTGTAGGGCGAACATTCTTGTTCGCCACAAAAACGAACAAGAACTTCGTTTTACGACACAAACCAATTTATACTATAAACTGTATAACCTTGTAAGGTCTTAAAGACCTTACAAGGTTGAAAATCAATATTTTACAAAAATAAAAATGTGTAATTTATAAGCGTTTTTAGTATAGTTTCAGTATAAGAAAAGATAAGGCTTATTCCTCAACCACAGTTTTATGTTTGTTATATTCCACCTCAAAAGCCTTCAATTCTTCGGGGCTTACCAAATCGGCTAACTGCGAAAAGCCATGTTCGGCAAAGCTATCTAATTGGTTATCAAGGGCTTCCAAAATATACACTTTCAAAAGTTCGGGCGGAAAGGTATGATGATCGTTATATAATTTTAAACCTGCCAACAGCACCCCGTAGGCTTCCATAGGGCGGTTTTGTTTTTTGTAAAACCCAGCCAATAGAATATGCGTTTGGGCTTCGTAAGGCAACTCTACGGTTGCTTGGCGAAACAACTGTTTTGCTTTTGTCGTATCCTGCGCATTTTGGGCTAAAACTGCCGAGTACAAAGTGGCATAACCTTTTCTAATAGGTTCAATATCAGGGTTTTGCAATTTTTGTTCGAGTACCTTCCAATTTTGCGTTTCGAACAGCAAAGCCAAATCCGTACTGTTCAAATATTGCAAAGTTCGTTTTTCCAAATCTCCTTTCAAATCCGCTATTTTTTCGCGCAAAGCCGTAGCTTCAGCCCTTTGTTTGTTTCGTACAAAAAAATCAATTCTTTCGGTATAAGCCCGCAACTTCCAAGAAGGATTTTGTAAGGTATTTGCCAAATTTTCGAAATCAGCATCTTTGAGGCTATTTTGTTGATAATGAAGCAGTTGATAGCGTGAGGCTTCGTCAAGTTTGGCTATATCAATCGTTTTCAAACTGTCGGGGTGCAAAACTTTGAGCATATCTTTGGCAATGATCCGATAAGTAGAATCCTTTTCCTGTGCCAATTCCAGCCAAATCAAAACCGCTTCTGCCTGATTGATTTCGGAAAGGGCAACTGCCTGCCGCAAACGCGCAGGTTTATAGCCTTTGAAATAGGCTTTTCGGAAATAGTCTGCCGCCTGTCTATATTGCCCAAATTGGAAAGCAAAAGTGCCTGCCATGTACGCATATTGCGGATTTGCGGGGTTGCCCGATACATTAATTTTGTCCAATAATTGCGCCGTTTTTTGATATTGCCCCAGACGATAATAGGAAACTGCCTGCGCCATTTCCAAAAATTCTCGGAAATCTACGTTTTCAGGAACTTGTGTATATTTGTTCAAAAAAGTCAAAAAAGTAGTGTCTTTGGGTGTGCGTTGGTTCAGAGCATAGTGGTACAAATAGCAAAGTTGGATAGTCTGCAAGGTCGAATCTGCCAAAAATTCCGTTTGCAAAGATGAGCCTTTTTCTTTAGCTAAATGATTGAATAAGAGCAAGTTATTGCTACTAACTGCCACATATTTTTCAGGCGAAGCCATGTGCTGAACCGAGTCGGGGTTGGCTTTGTAGCGTGTCCAAATTTGGTACAAATTGGCTTCAGGAATTTCAGGTTTTTTGGCAAAATTTCGTGCCTTGTCAAAATAGTAATAGGCACTGTCAAACACATTGGTTTTTGAATATAAAAGCCCCAAATTATTATACAATTCTCCATTTCTTGGGAATTTTTTGATCCCATCTCGAAGCCGAAAAAGAGCATCAATAAACCGATCATTTTGCAAAAGCAATTCCGCACTTTCGGCGTAGGCGTAAGGCGTAGGACTTTTCGCCAAAGCTCGGTCAAAATAATAATAAGCCATACTTTTGTCGCCTTGCTCCCGCGCCAAAGTAGCCAAAGCGTAATTGGAACGGTGATTTTGGAAATCGTAATACAAGGCACTTTTGTAATATTGCTCACTCAAAAATTTGTCGTTTTCTTGACGGTACGTATCGCCCAAACCATTGAAATAAGCCGCATACGTTTGCTTGTAGGTAATAAAATTTGCCCTAAAAAACATCATGCCCACAAAAATACTGCCCGCCACAATCACCCACACAAATTCGACTCTATAAGGCTGATACACAACCAGATGCACTTTTTTGTTCTCGCCCAAATAATCCGCAAAATTGACCAAAGCATAGATCAAAAAAGCCGTTCCGTAACCAAAATGCGAAAAAGCCGCTAAATCCTCAAAAACCTCGATCAAAGGATCGTTTGCGGTCGCAAAACCCAAAGCCGCCGTACTCAAACTCATGATGGCTATCGAAACATACAAAAACGTTCCATGCGGTTGCAGGTCTATAATATTTCCAAATTGGATTCGGCGGCGTGGCAAAGCCCACAAACCAAGAAAAACGGATAAAATAAGCAATAAAAGCGGATCGATATAGAGCAAACCCCAATCCACAGCCCGAATATTGACCAAATAGGCATAAAAAACATTGACTAAATAGACTGCTGAAAGTACGCCAAAGTGCATAGGCGTATTTTTGCCCGTATTTGCCTTATCGGAAATAAAATACAGAATCGCATGGACTATTTCGTGTCCGATCAGAATACAAAAACCAGCCCCAAGCAACACAGGCATTGCCAAAGGCGAAACTGAAAGGAAAAAAATAGGATTTTTGACTTCCGAAAATTGGAAAATCACAAAACCAAAAACTGCCGTAAGGAGGCTAAAAATAGCAAAACGAGCAATAAACGAAAATTTTGTATCAAATTCGTGGAAATAATAACTCAAAGGAAGATAAACGACTAACATCGAGATCAGAACCGTTTTGTCGGTTCGACCGCCCACCCCAAGCAGTTCCCAGTTGCCCATGACCATATAAAAAACCGCCATGCCGACCGCCACAAAATAGTACGTTTGGGAGAGATAGACCGAAGCCGTAAGGAACAAAACGAAAGCTAAAGTAAAGACTATCAGATAGATATAGTGCGGAATAGCACTTAGCGTAAATTCCGTAGCTTTGTACTTTTCGGTGAAAAGGTAGCCATCGGCTTCGTAGTCAAAATCGAAGAAAAACTCTCGAAAAGAATCAAGCCGTATTTTTTGGTCTTGGAGTTCGGCTTCGGTAGTCCAGGACACCATAGCCTCAAAACCAACTGCGTAACCTACACAGTACCAGACCGTTACGCTAAACAAAAGTAAAAAGAAAAACCAAAATAGGATTTTTTCAGGCGTTTTCCAGCCGTTCCAGTAAAATAAATTTTGCATGGGCAAATGTATAGTAATTTTTGTTTTTTTCAAATTTGTAGAACTTACGCAATTAAAGTTAAAGTCTGACCGTAAGTCTGACGTTTAAATACTGCTTTTTCGTGCGTCAGACCTACAGTCAGACTTTAACTGCGTAAGTTCTAATTTGATAAGATTACCAAACTTGCTTAAATTTCAGCATTACGCAAAGCCTCTATTTGTTCAAGACTTAAGCCTGTATCCTCTGCAATAATTTCTATCGAAGTGCCACGCTTAAGCATTTTTTTAGCAATTTCGATTTGTTTATTCAATTCGGCTTTCTGCACAACCAGCATTTTTTCTGTTATGCCATCGGCTTCTCTCATAAGAGCATAATCATAAGCCTCCAAATCTTTTCGTGTCCAAGTGTGTCGATCCGCTTCGGTATAAGCCAATTTCAAACCTTCATCGTCTGTATTCGAGGGAATAAATCTTAAATTTTCCGCATTTTTGATAAAATAAACCCATTTTTCAGTCAAATTTTTCAATTCGTCTAATTCCTTGTCGAATTTGGGTAATTCTATAAAGTTAAAATCCAAATCTTTTAACTTGTGTTCTTGGGTTTCTACGTCCAAAATCAAATGCCTCGACAAATAATGTTCTCCTTCCAAAAAAGTAAAATTCAAAATACCAATAAAAATAGTCGGTTTTAGTTGAGCATAATTTTCGCCAACATTTAGTTGTGAGGAATAAGATTTGGCGGTGTAAAAAACTACCCTTTTGGCAAAACCTATTTTGTCAGTAACCTGCATTTCCACAATGTATTCTTTGCCTGTTTCGTCTTTTGCTTTGATGTCCAAAACAGTCGATTTTGCCCCCAAAACGATAGGAACTTGATAAGGGTTAAGAATTTCTACCCAAGCAATTTTTTGTTTTCCTTCCAATTTCAAAATGGCATTCAGAAACGAAATCAAAATTTCTTTTTTTGCTTCATTTCCAAATATTTTACGAAAAGCAATATCGTTTTTTACGTCTGCAAATTCCATTTTTCTTTTGATTTTGTTTTATACTCAATCAAATGCGGTTCTGTACGGCGAACATTCTTGTTCGCCACAAAAACGAGCAAGAATGTTCGCCGTACAAAACCAATTTAATTTCGTTTCAAAGCAAAGATACGAAAAATAAGAAAAGCAAATGAAATGAAGGCTTACTTTTCCAAATGTTAGAAACATTGTGTAATTTTACAAGCCAAGAGGCACAAAAACAAGAAGAAAATTTACTAAAAATATGCTTTATCCTAAAAATTTTGAAGATAAAATTGGTTTTGATAAAATCCGCCTTTGGCTCAAAGACGAATGTTGCGGGACTATAGGACACGAATTTGTTGATCGAATCCGTTTTAATGCGCGTTATGAAACTGTAGCGAAACTGTTGGGGCAAACCCAAGAGTTCAAAAGGATCATAGAGGCGGCTCTGCCTTTCCCCAATACCCATTTTCTTGATGTCAAACCGTCTTTGCAAAAGGCAAGTATCGAAGGCGCTTTCCTGCTCGAAGAGGAATTTTATGCCATCAAACTTTCCTTTTTTACACTTCTGCAATGTTTGGAATTTTTAAGCAAACAAGACGAAAGCCGTTTTCCTTTGCTCAAAGAATTGGGAAAAGAAATTGGGGTAAATAAAAATTTATTAAAGGAAATTGACCGAATTATAGATGAAACAGGACATATAAAAGACAATGCTTCGCCTGAATTGCGAAAAATTCGTTCGCAGATCATCAGCGAAGAACAGCGTTTGCGAAAAAAAATACAAGAAATAGTCGTTAATTTACGCAATTCGGGCATTTTGGCTTCCGATACTCAAGCCACCATTCGGGACGGGCGTATGGTCGTGCCGATTGGGACGGAATACAAGCGGCGAGTGCGGGGTTTTGTGCATGATACTTCGGCTTCGGGGCAGACGATTTTTGTAGAACCCGAAGAAGTGTTGGAAATAAATAACGAAATTCGGGAGTTGGGTTATGAAGAAAGACGTGAAATAGTCAAAATTTTGACCGAGCTAACCTCTAAACTTCGACCTGAAATTCCTGCTTTGGAAAAAGCCTATGGTTTTTTGGGCATGATCGATTTCATCAGGGCAAAAGCCCGTTTTTCCATCAAAATTGAGGCGGTTTTACCCAAATTGGACACGAAGCCCGTCATGAAATGGACTTCAGCCCGACACCCTATTTTGTATTTGAATTTTAAAAGCCAAAACCGCCATGTTGTGCCGCTTGATGTTCGTTTGAACGACAAGGAACGCATTTTGCTTATTTCGGGTCCCAATGCGGGCGGAAAATCGGTTTGCCTCAAAACCGTTGGTTTGGTGCAGTATATGTTGCAATGTGGGCTTTTAGTGCCGCTTGACGAACTTTCGACCGTAGGGATTTTTGAAACCATGTGCATCGATATTGGCGATGAACAATCGTTGGAAAATGACCTAAGTACCTACAGTTCGCATTTGAAAAACATGAAGCATTTTTTGCAATATGCCGATTCGAAAAGTTTGGTTCTGATAGACGAGTTTGGCACAGGGACTGATCCGCAGTTTGGCGGTACGATTGCGGAGGCAATTTTGGAAGAAATAAATGAAAAAAAGGCATTTGGCGTAATTACTACACACTACACAAACCTCAAAACCCTCGCCGAAAATACGGAAGGTTTGGTCAATGGGGCTATGCGCTATGATGTGGAGCATCTCGAACCGCTTTTTCTGCTCGAAATTGGCAAACCAGGGAGTTCTTTTGCTTTGGAAATTGCCCGAAAAATTGGCTTGCCCAAAACGGTTGTCCAAAAAGCAAGGGAAAAATTGGGAAGGGAAAAATTGGATTTGGAAAAACTGCTCAAGGAACTCGAACAGGAAAAAAAGGAACTTTACGAACGGAATGCCCTTTTGCAAAAACAGCAAAAAGAAACCGAACGCAAGCTCAAAGAGTACAGCGAACTGAAGGAAACCCTTGAGGGCAAACGCCAAGAACTGATCCGCAATGCCCGACAGGAGGCAAAAAAACTTTTGCAGGATACGAATAAACTGATCGAAAATACGGTGCGGGGCATAAAAGAAAACCAAGCCGACAAGGAACAAACCAAAGTTTTGAGAAAGGAAATAGAAACTTTCAAAGAAAGTTTGGAAACTGAACCTGTCGAGGAGGCTGAAACCCTGATCGAGGTTGTGGGCGGAAAAATAGAAGTGGGTGATTGGGTAAAACTCGAAAACAGCGAAACTTTTGGCGAAGTCGTGGCTTTGCGAAGCAAGGAGGCAAGCGTAGTGATTGGGGAGTTGCGAACGAATATAAAATTGTCGAAATTGCAGAAAATAAGCCGAAAAGAAGTAAAAAACCTGAACCGCAGCGCCACTGTCCGCACCAATTTTGACCTGACCGAAAAGGCAATTAATTTCAGCATGGACTTGGACGTGCGGGGAATGCGAGGCGAAGAGGCATTGCAAAAACTCGAACAGTTTATTGACAATGCCATTATTTTGCAATACCAAAATCTGCGGATTGTGCATGGCAAGGGGGATGGCATTTTGCGGACTTTGCTAAGAGATCGGCTCAAACAGTACCGCCAAGTGGGTTCAGTAACCGACGAACACGCCGACCGAGGCGGGGCGGGAGTTACTTTGGTAGCTTTGAAGTAAAAGCAAAACCTAAATTATTTCCCTGTTTTTTTTACCCTATAAAAAATTTCTTATGTTAAAAAATGATTCGGTAAGGTTAAACAAATTCATCAGTGAAAGCGGGATATGCTCCAGACGCGAGGCTGACAAATTTATAGAAAATGGCAACGTAACCATTAATGACCGAAAAGCCAAAGTTGGGGATCGTGTTGTCCCAAAAGACAAGGTAAAAGTAAATGGCAATTTGATTGAGGTAAAAGTAAGTGAGGATCATGTTTTTTTGGTGCTAAACAAACCTGTTGGCATAACCAGCACCACCGAAACCAATACCAAAGGTAATATTATAGATTATGTGAACCACAGTTCGAGGATTTTTCCTATTGGACGGCTCGACAAAGATTCGCAAGGATTGATTTTCTTGACCAACAATGGGGATATGGTCAATAAAATTTTGCGTGCTTCGAACAACCACGAAAAAGAATATTTGGTAACGGTCGACAAGCCCATTACGGACGAGTTTATGACAGGTATGGCTCAGGGAGTGCCAATATTGGGCGTTACGACAAAAAAATGTGTTGTAAAAAAAGAAACGCCTTTTATTTTCAGAATTGTGTTGGTACAGGGACTTAACCGCCAAATACGCCGAATGTGCGAATATTTTGGCTACGAAGTAACAAAGCTGGAACGAGTCAGAATCATGAATATTTCTTTGAAAGGACTGCCTTTGGGCGAATGGCGAGAGATTGAGCCAAAAGAAATGGAAGTAATTTTGAAACTTATCGAAAATTCTTCTTCGGAAAAAATAATTCGTGAAAACAAGCATAAAAAAATACCAAGAAAACCAAAAAAGGATAGTTCAGGCGAGGCTTCGGCTAAAACAAAAGATTTTTCGAAAAAAAATACTCCAAAAAAAGCTGTTCCAAAAATAAAAACCAGTAATCGGGGCAATCGTAATCCGAAAAGATTCGCAAAAGATAGACCTGAAGGCAGACGAAAAAGGTAGTTGTGCTTATCATACTGAAACTAAATTAGTCGGGTCGTAAAATGAACATTCTTGTTCGTTTCTGGGCGAACAAGAATGTTCGCCGTACAAAACCATTCGTTGATTGAGTATATCCTCAAGCCAGTTTGTTTCAGTGTAGTTTTGACAAACTACCAAAAAAATTTTAAAAAAATTAGCCCTTATCCAAAACATATTTTCCTGCCTTGCGTTATTTGATTGTACTTACATTAATTGTATATACAACTTTATTTTAAACCTTTAAAAATTAAACGAAATCATGAAAAAAAATAGTTTGTTTTTTGCTTTGTTAGCTTTGGTTTTGGTAGGTAGTGCTTTTACTGCCCGTTTTGCTGATACCTTCAATGTAGATACTAAAGCGTCTAAAATTAACTGGAGAGGCGAAAAAGTAACAGGTTTTCACACAGGTTTGATCAATATCTCGAAAGGCTCTTTGCAAGTAGAAGGCGGTAAATTGATCGGTGGTTCGTTCGAAATCGACATGAACTCTATCACTTGTACTGATTTGCAAGGTGAAGGAGCTGGCAAATTGGTAGGACACTTAAAATCGGGCGATTTTTTCAACACTGCCCAATTTGGTACAAGCCAATTAAACATCAAAAAAGTAACTTCGCAAGGCAAAGATGACTACAAAATCATAGCCGATATGACCATAAAAGGCATTACAAAAGAAATCAAATTCCCTGCAAAATTGACCGTTTCGGGCAATGAAATCAAAGGATCGGCGGCTATCGTTATCGACCGTTCGGACTTCGATATTCGCTACGGTTCAGGTAGTTTCTTCGACAATTTGGGCGACAAAACTATCTATGACAACTTCTCTTTGAACATAGAAATTGCGGCTAAAAAATAAAGTTTGTTGATAAATTAGACATAAACCCCGCAAGGTCTTGAAGACCTTGCGGGGTTTTTTTGGTTTTTAGGAATATTTTTTAGAAAAAAGCAGGAATATTTTTTTTGATTTTTAGAAAAATATTTTTTACCTTTGTAGAACATATACTGAAACTAAATTAGTCGTTGGTCGTAAAACGAAGTTCTTGTTCGTTTTTGTGGCGAACAAGAATGTTCGCCCTACAAATCCATTTTTAATTGAGTGTATATAAAATGTTGATTTTAGAAAGTAGAAACGAAGTTCTTGTTCGTTTTTGTGGCGAACAAGAATGTTCGCCCTACAAATCCATTTTTAATTGAGTATAAATACTTAAACTATAAATCCTATGAGAAAAATAATTAGTGTTGAAGAGGCAAAAATTACTTTGCAAGCCCATTACCAAACTATTCTTACTTGCATTTTTGAGGGTTTTAATGATTATCTAAAAGTAAGTCAAGCAAAAGACGAATTAGAAACCTATACTGAACATAAGGTTCGAACAAAAGCTAATTTATTGCATGATCACATTAGTTCGCATATCAAAAAACATTTTGGTTTTTTACCAAATATCCAAGCAGAAGAAATTAAAGGTATTTTTGCCTTACAAATAGGAAATGCCTTTATTCGGTTCAAAAAAATTAGTATTGCTCGTTTTACAGGTTCGAATGTTAAAAACCAAACAAACTAAAGATTATTACCAACAGCTTAGTATTGAGGGCTTTCCCGATGAGCCTACACTCTTATTTTTAGGTTACGAACCTGATAAGTTATTTTCGGCTATCGAAAATGTTTATTTGGTTTGTAGGATAAATGATAAAATTGAATGGGTAATGGATTTGATTAACGAAGTAGCTATCGAACAATCTTCTCTTATCTTTAATCCTAAAGAAGTCGGTTCTTTGGAAGCGGCAAAAGTAAGAATAAAAGAGGGATTAAACCAAAAAGACAAAACAGGTACAGATAATCAATAAGCAAAGATGGAAAAATTTAGTCCAGATATGTTAATTTTGGCAAGAGAAGCTCGTGGCTTTACTCAAAAAGAGCTTGCGCTAAAAATTGGCATCGAACAAGGTACGCTTTCCAAAATAGAACTTAAGTTATTAGCTTTTCCCGAAAAATACTACGATTTACTTTGTAATATTTTAGATTTTCCTTTGTCTTTCTTTTTCGCCGAATGTAATCAGTTTAGAAGCAATGCTTTTTATTACAGAAAAAAATTACAAACCCCTCAAAAAATATTACAACAAGCAGAGGCTCAAATGAATATCTGCAAAATGCACATAGAAACTTTGTTTCGTTCTGTCGAACTAAGCCAAGTAAATTTACCAATTTGGGACGTTGAGGAATATGGAAGTCCTGAACTTTGTGCCAATCATTTACGAGAGTTTTGGCGAATACCTAAAGGAAAAATAGACGATTTGACAAAAATTATAGAGCATAATGGTATCATGGTAATAGCCATCGATCTACCGAACCTCAAAATTGATGCTTTAAGCATTTTTACCAAACATAACCAACCTATTATTTTTGTCAATAAGTCGATTTCGGCAGATCGTCAAAGGTTTAACATAGCCCACGAGCTGGGACACCTTATTATGCACTTTGCAAAACCTGTTGGCATTGACCGAGACGTAGAGGCAGAGGCAATGTTGTTCGCTTCTACTTTTTTATTGCCTAAAAATGAAATTTTGCCCCATCTTACCCAACTAAATTTGGTAAAATTAGCCGATTTGAAAAAATATTGGAAAGTATCGATGGCGGCAATTTTAATGCGTGCCAAAAAACTGCACACCATTACGGATAATCAATATCAATATTTGTGGAAACAAATGGCAGCAAACGGTTATAAATTGGAAGAACCTGTGTTTTTCCAAAAAGAAAAGCCGTTTTTGCTAAAGAACATGATTGATATTCATTTAAAAGAATTAAATTATTCGGAAGATGAACTTGCCAATATCTTTCATTTGCATTTACATGAATTTAAAAGAATTTATTTTGAACCCAATCCCAATTCTTTATTTAGAGTTATAAAGCCTCAAAATTAGTTTCGTACTTTACACCAATTCCTTCACTTTTGCCTTTATCACTTTCCCCATCACATTTCGAGGGAGTTCCAAAACCGAAACGTAAATCGTAGGGATTTTATAATGCGCTAATTGGGTTTTCAGCCAATTTCGCAAATCCTCTGTACTAATTTCTTGTTTTGGCACAAAAGCCACAGCAATCCGTTCGCCCCACATTTCGTCAGCCAAACCGACCACCGCACACTCGGCAATCGCAAAATGTTGCAAAAGCACACTTTCAATCTCCAAAGCCGACACTTTATAACCGCCTGTTTTGATAATGTCGCTTGATTTTCGTCCCAAAATCCTGTAATCTCCGTCTGCATCTCTTTCCGCCACATCTCCCGTTAGAAACCAATTTTCTACAAAACTTTTTGCTGTTTCTTCAGGTTTTCGCCAATATTCCCTGAAAACCGAAGGACTTCGTACTTGTATTTCGCCTGCTTTTTCCATTTCGATTATGATTTGACCCGCTTCATCTACCAAACGAACCTGCACATTGGGCAAAGGTTTTCCCACAAAACCCACTTTTCGGTTTCCATACAAGGGATTCGACAGAATCATGCCCGTTTCGGTCATGCCGTAGCGTTCGAGCAGAATGTGTCCGCTTATTTCTTGCCAGCGCCTCAAAACGGTTTCGGGCAGGGCGGCAGAACCTGAAACCATTAAACGCAATTTTTGGCATTTTTCGGACATAAGCTCCTGTTTTTCAGGACTTTGCTGTTCCCAAAACTCGATCAAACGGGTATAAACCGTAGGAACAGCCATAAACAGCGTAATTCGTTCTTCTAAAATATTGTCCCAAACCGTTTTTGCCTCAAATTTTGGCAACATTTCGCACGAAGCTCCCGCAAACAAAGCACAGCCCAAAACATTCACAATGCCATGAACATGGTGCAAAGGCAAAATATTCAAGGTACGATCTTCGGCTTTCCATTCCCAAGCCTCCCCCAAAGTTCGAATTTGGGATTCGAGATGGGCATGGGTGGTCAGCACCCCTTTTGGGCGATTAGTCGTGCCGCTTGTGTAGATCAGCAGGGCGGGATCGGAAGGGTGCAAGACGGGTAAGGGATTTTTTTGAGAAAATGGGCTTTGTAATTGATTGACTATCAAGAGTTTTATTCCTAATTTTTCGGTCAAAGGTCGGGCAATATTTTCAAAACTTGATGAACAAATCAAGATTTCGACTTGCGAATCGGTCAGGATATACTCGACTTCGGCGGCGGGGTGCGAAACGGCAATCGGTACGGCAAAACTGCGGGTTTGCCAAATAGCCCACTGCACCGCAACATATTGGAAATCAGGCTCTAACCAAAAAGCCATGCCCTTTTCGGGCGTGTTTTTCAAACCTAAAGCCATTAAACATTGAGCATATTCTTGGGACGTATTGAGCAAAGTTTGGTAAGAATAACTGCCTTTCGGATCGGTGATTGCCCTTCGGGACAAATGCGATAAGGCTTGGCGAATGAGAAAATTCATAAGGAAATGGGTGTTTTTTTATTTTGACAAAAATAATGTTTTAGATTTGTTCTG
Organism: Cytophagales bacterium; assembly: GCA_013297565.1. GTDB lineage: Bacteria > Bacteroidota > Bacteroidia > Cytophagales > Thermoflexibacteraceae > JAAFHK01. Next base: position 1,926 of record JAAFHK010000037.1, on the reverse strand, counting down.
GAAATAAAGCCCCAATTTAATTGAAATTATTTCATAGATATTTTAAATGCTAATACCTTGATAATCAAACAAATAAGTAGTTTGCAAAACCCATTAATTAAAAATGTGGTGCTTTTGCAAGAAAAGGCTAAAGAACGCCGAAACCAAAACCTGACGGTGGTGGAGGGAATTAAAGAAATCAGCTTGGCTATAGAAGCCCAATGCAAGGTTTCGCATTTGTTTTTTTGTCCGCAAAACCTTGAAAAAGAAGCCCTTGATCGGATTCTTGACAAATTAAATGATACAGTCGAATTGATTGAAGTTAGTAAAAATGTTTTTGAAAAAATAGCCTATCGGGAATCGGGTTTTACGCCTATGTTGGCTCTGGTCGAACCGCGAAAATGGACTTTAGAAAGCCTTAAATTATCCAAAAATCCGCTTTTATTGGTCTTAGAAGCGGTCGAAAAACCGGGGAATTTAGGGGCTATCTTGCGAACAGCAGATGCTGCGGGAATCGAGGCGGTGTTGGTCTGCGATCCGCAAACTGACCTCTGGAATCCGAATGTGATCCGTTCGAGTATGGGTTGTATTTTTAGTGTCCCGACTGTGGTTTGCACTTCCGAACAAGCCCAGAATTATCTGAAAACCAAAGAGATACAAAGCGTAGCGACTTATTTGGAAACGGAAAATTGGTATTATGAAACGGATTTTCGGAAGCCTACGGCTATAGTCATGGGGACTGAAGCCACAGGACTTTCTGCCAAATGGTTGGACTTTTGTAACCAAAAAATCAAAATTCCAATGGCGGGAAAAATTGATTCTTTGAACGTTTCGACCGCTACGGCTATTGTGGTTTTTGAAGCAAAAAGGCAGAGATTGGCAAAATACCTTGAAAAGTAATTTTCACAAATACAGTTTATGAATAAATCTGTAGCATATCCTTTAGTGTGTGCCAATATGTTGATTTTCAGGCTATTATAAACACCCTACGAGGGCGTTATACAAATTATTCATAAACTTTAATAGCGTTTTTAGTCCTTTGTTCGAAACTCGATCAGGTAAGGCTTTAGTCTTACACCGTCTTGTTTTCGAAAATTATTCGAAATCAAGATTTGATAATGTTGGTTGGGTTTTAAATCTGCTTCAAAAGTCCAAGACTTTCCATTATCCGACCATTTTTTTTCTGGATTAATCTTAGGGCAATGCTCCTGTCCCAAATCGCCAAAATCGATCCCATCATGGTGTCCGTTCAGAGGTTCAGAAAAATTAATGGTAATTTTGGTAAGTCCTGATTTTACGTCCCGACTCCCATTTTTGAACGGACTCATAGCAACAACTTTTGGGCGTTGTTTTTCATAATCTTTATATAATTCTTTCAAGGTTTTGGGCAATAACTTTGTCCTATCTACAATCCTCTCAACTTCCTTTTCATTTGTGTAGTCAAGTTCTATTAATTCACGAATGGCTTGGGTTTTGTCCTTTGAGAGTGTGTAATAGCGTTCACAAATTTCATAGCCAATGTAATAGCCCAAATCCCTGATTTTCAGTTCGTTGCGGTTTGCACCCCATAACCAATTATAGTTATTGCTCATAAGAAATAAATCCAATACGAACTGGTTGATGACTTTGGTTTGGTTGGCTTTCCCAAATTCGATAGCGGTACTATTGGATTTTTTACCTGTTACTTTGCAAGACACAAACTCCGCCACTCCTTCATACAAACACATAGAAAGTAAGTTTTCTACCAAATTTTTTTGCTGTGTGTGGATATATTCATGCGTACATAAGAGGGCAATATTTTTTCTTGGCTTATATTCTTGACAGGTTAATCGCACTTAAAAACGCATATTTTTCAAAATATTCATGAGATATTGGTCATTCCAACCTGCTATTTTTCTTCTGCTTTTAATGCTCTGCTTGTCTTGGACTTGTAACAAACCTTGCAAA
>JAAFHK010000369.1 GCA_013297565.1 Cytophagales bacterium | reverse complement strand
GGAACAGCAATTAGAGGCTTGGAAAGGCAAAGAACCGCAAACAGACGTTATTTTGGTTTTGGGATTCAATATACCGTCTTCTTTTTCGTAGCTAAAGATTCGTGCTATAATTCTGTTAATTTTTTCAAACGGCTTAACACTTTTTCCAATTCAGAAAGAGCAATCATATTTGCTCCATCAGAAAGAGCTTTTTCGGGTTCGGGGTGAGTTTCTATAAAAAAACCCTTAACTCCAATAGCCGCCGCCGCATAACCCAAAAAAGGGGCATATTCACGATTTCCGCCACTTTTCCCGCCTGCTCCGCTTGGTTTTTGGACAGAATGAGTCATATCCATTACTAAAGGATAACCAAAATTTTGCATATCGAGCAGATTTCTATAATCCACTACCAAATCGTTATTTCCGTAAAAATTCCCTCTTTCGGTCAGGATAATCTGCGAATTGTGCGTAGTTTGTACCTTTTCACAAGGGTAGCGCATATCCTTGCCTGATGCAAATTGGGCTTTTTTTATATTCACTATTTTACCTGTTTCGCCCGCCGCCACAAGCATATCCGTTTGACGACACAAGAAAGCGGGTATCTGCAAAATATCGACCACTTCGCCTACAGGCTTGGCTTGGACACTTTCGTGAAAGTCCGTCAAGACAGGCACGCCCATTTCTTTGCGCACTTTTTCCAAAATGCGTAGCCCTTCTTCGAAGCCCAAACCTCTGAAAGAACTTACCGAAGTGCGATTTGCCTTATCAAATGAGGCTTTAAAAACATAGACAAAGCCCAAGTTTTCAACAATTTTTTTTGCTTTTTCAGCCACTTGCATGACCAAACTTTCACTCTCGATGACGCAAGGTCCCGCTATCACGAAAGGATTTTTGGAAAGATTTTGGTACAAATTCATATTTTTATTTGCCAAAAACGGGTTTGATAATTTTGAGCCACAAAAACGAAACAAAAACCAACACTGAAGCTCCAAAAAGAATTTTATCAAAATGGCTTACGCTTTCAGTAACGAATAACACCAATAATAAACCCAGCAAGAGCCTAAAATATTCGATGTAATAAGCCCATTTGTGCTTTTGGGAAAGTCCGTACAGATTCAAGAGGAAGAAAACAAAAAAGACCGTGGCTAAGAGTTGGAAAGTAGAGAGAGAAGGCAAAAAGGAAACAAGGCTAAAAAAGGCAAAACCTATAAAAATTTGCAAAATGAGGTAAAAAAACAAGCGTTTGGGCATACCTAAATGCCAACGCAAAGTAATATCGGGTATTATTTAGTCTAACAATATGATTTTGAGTAGTTTATGACCATTGGCTCAAAATCTTTTTTTAGTTACAGTTACAAAGGTAGGAATTTTTTGAAAAAAAAAGAAAAAGGCAGGTTTTTTTGACCTGCCTTTTTCTTAATTTATTTTGGTAAAAACCTGATCTTCGCCAAAAAAGAAGCTAAGATTGGAATGTTTTTGTATGAAATTTTGCAAATCTGCCGAAGTGCTAAATTTTTCACGAATAAACTCCGAAAGAGGGCTAAGGACGATCTCATTGCCTTTGATGTCTATTTTGTGTAAAAATAAACCCGAAGGCGGAGTAGAGTTCTTTTCATCAACTTTTTTGACCTTTACATTCAAATACTTTGTGCCATTCAGTTCGGAAAGGTGGGCGGTATATTCTTTTGTAGCGTACTGTTTTTGGGTTTGATTATAAGAATATTCTACGATCAAATAGTATTTATCGTCAGTTTGGCGAACTTCCATGTAGTCCTCTTTTTTACCAAGCGGGGTTTTCCATTTTCCAACTACGGCAGGATCGAGGCTAATGGCTTCACCAACAGGCACTTCGGACTGGTAGGGGCAGGCGGTGCAAGCGAAAACGATTAGAACCAAACTTAACAAACGAAATAATTGCTTTTTCATGATTTTTGTGATTTTTTGTAAAATAACGCAAGAGTATATTATATTTTTAGCATTTACGCATTTTGACTCGAAGTAAGCAAAAAATAACATTTTTTTTAATAAAGTTTATGAATAAATGTAAAATGCCCTTTAGGGTGTTTTTAAAATACTGGAAATCAGTACATTGGCACACCCTAAAGGGTATGCTACAGAATTATTCATAAACTCGCATATTATTTTTTACAATTTATGGATAATTAACCCTAACCGTTCTTGAAGAACGGTTAGGGTTAAAAAAACGCCTTAGCTAATTTTCATTCGCCTTTTTACGCCTCTATAAACTCCTCGATAGGGGCGCAACTGCAAACCAAATTTCGGTCGCCGTAGGCACTATCCACGCGGCTCGCACTCACCCAAAACTTGCGGGTTCGTACCCAATCAAGCGGATAAACTGCTTTTTCACGTGAATAAGGGCGATTCCAATGCTCGGAAAGCACCACTTCGGCAGTATGCGGAGCATTTTTAAGGACATTGTTTTCCTTGTCAAAGATTCCTTGTTCAATCTCCCGAATTTCAGCCCGAATGCTGATCATGGCTTCGCAAAAACGGTCTAATTCCATTTTCGACTCGCTTTCCGTAGGCTCGATCATCAGCGTTCCCGCCACAGGAAACGAAACGGTTGGGGCGTGAAAACCGTAATCCATCAATCTTTTGGCTACGTCTTCGACCTCAATCCCCGATTTTTTGAACTCTCTGAAATCCACAATCATTTCGTGGGCGCATCTTCCGTTTGCTCCTGTATAGAGGATCGGATAATAGTTTTTCAAACGTTCTTTGATATAATTGGCGTTCAAAATGGCTATTTCGGTCGCTTTTTGCAAACCATCACCGCCCATCATGGCAATGTAGGCATACGAAATAGGCAAAATGCTGGCACTCCCAAAAGCCGCCGCCGAAACTGCCGTAATTCCTTGTTTTCCGCCTGTTTTTTGGAAAAGATGATTAGGCAAAAAAGGCGAAAGTTTGGCATTGACGCAGATAGGTCCCATACCAGGCCCCCCGCCGCCATGCGGAATGCAAAAAGTTTTGTGCAAATTCAAATGACAAACGTCAGCCCCAATCGTAGCGGGGTTCGTAAGCCCAACTTGTGCATTCATATTGGCACCGTCCATATAGACCAAACCGCCCAAATCGTGAATCATTTGGCAAATTTGGATAATGCTTTCCTCAAAAACGCCATGCGTAGAGGGGTAAGTAACCATCAAACAAGCCAGATTGTCCTGATAATGTTCGGCTTTTTGGCGAAGATCGGCAAGGTCGATATTACCTTTGTCATCACAGTTCGTTACTACGACTTTCATGCCCGCCATGACCGCACTTGCAGGATTAGTGCCATGCGCCGAAGACGGAATCAGGGCAATATTTCGGTGGGCTTCGTTTCGGGCTTCGTGATAAGCGCGGATCACCATTAATCCCGCATATTCTCCTTGCGCTCCTGAATTGGGTTGCAAAGAAACCGCCTCGAAACCTGTAATTTCTGCCAACCATTTTTCCAAATTATCGAACATTTCCCTGTAGCCCTCCAGCTGTTCGGCAGGGGCGAAAGGGTGAATACTGCCAAATTCTTCCCACGTTACAGGGATCATTTCGGTTGTAGCGTTGAGTTTCATGGTGCAAGAACCCAACGAAATCATGCTATGCACCAATGATAAGTCCTTGTTTTCCAAAGATTTAAGGTAGCGCAACATTTCGTGTTCGGCGTGGTATTGGCTAAAAACAGGGTGCGTCAGATAGGGCGTAGTCCGTTCTATATTTTTGGGAATATGCGGAACAGCCTCAACCATGAGTTGAGCAATTTTTTCGTCCAATTCCATGCCTTTTGCTTTGCTAAAAACAAACAAAATTTCGGCAATGTCCTGCATACCAACGGTTTCATTGATTGCAATACCAATGCTGTTATCTTCAAAATAACGAAAATTCAGTTTGACAATATCCGCCAATTCTCTAATTTTCTGGTTTGTTTCCGAGTCGGATTGGATTCGGAGGGTATCAAAAAACTGATGATGAACTTTCGAATAGCCCATTTTTTCCAAACCCATTGCCAAAAAAACGGCAAAAGAATGGATTTTGGAAGCAATATTTCTAATTCCTTCAGCCCCATGATAAACGGCATACGCGCCCGCTATCACCGCCAAAAGCACCTGCGAAGTACAAATATTGGAAGTGGCTTTTTCTCTGCGAATATGCTGTTCTCTGGTCTGCAAAGCCATTCTGTAGCCATTTTTGCCTGTCGCATCTTTCGAAATGCCTATGATTCGACCTGCAATTTGGCGTTTGTATTCGTCTTTTGTAGCAAAAAATGCGGCATGAGGACCTCCAAAACCCATCGGCACCCCGAAGCGTTGCGAATTGCCAAGCGCCACATCAGCCCCCATGTCGGCAGGTGATTTTAACAAGGTGAGAGCCATGAGGTCGGTTGCTACAGCCACCTTTATTCCTTGTTCTTTGGCAGAAGCAATAAAATCCGTATAATCCAAAACCTGTCCGTCTTGGGCAGGGTATTGCAAAAGCAC
>JAAFHK010000368.1 GCA_013297565.1 Cytophagales bacterium | reverse complement strand
AGAAGAAATTGAAAGTTTGGGGCGAAACCTACACAACGTACTTTGGGGCGGTGGCGGAACAAACGACAGCGAAATTTTTTATTCTTTGATCAATATCATTTTGGCGAAATTACAAGATGAAAACGAAAAAGAAGACGGTCAGGAATATGATTTTCAGGTGTATCAGTACGGCGCAAATATCGAAAATCAAGAAAAAATATACAATCGGATTAATCGATTATATAAAAATGCTTTGAAAGATCAATTAAATGTTACAACACAACAAAATATAGACGAGGACAGCGTCATAAATCGTAGCAAATTCCCCCTCAATAAATTGATTTATACGGTGCAGTCTTTAGAAAAATTTTCGTTTTTGGAAGGTCGAAATTCTTTAGATGGAACGGATATTTTGGGCGATTTTTTCGAAAGTATTACGCGCGATGGTTTCAAACAAAACAAAGGGCAATTTTTTACGCCAACCTCGATTGTCAAATTTTTGCTTTATGCCTTGCAGTTAGACCATTTAGCCATCGAAAAACTAAATAATGACCGAGAATTACCTTTGATTATTGACCCTTCGGCAGGCAGCGGCACTTACTTGATTGAGGCTATGAAACTGATAACCAAAGAGTTAAAGTACAAACAAAAAGACAAAATAAAATCGAGTCGCCAAATCAAAGAACGATTCGAATACTTTTTCCTCCCCGACTACGCCGAAAATAAATGGGCAAAAGATTATTTGTATGCTTCCGAAATCAATCCCGATTTAGGCACTGCCTCGAAGGTCAATATGATTTTGCATGGGGACGGTTCTACGAATATTTTTATAAAAGATGGTTTGTTGCCGTTTAGAAATTATGTAAAACCAAGTGCTAATAGTGTTTTATCAGGTTCATTTACGGATAGTTTGTATAATAACAAGGAAGTAAATGGCAAATTTGATGTGGTGATTAGTAACCCACCTTTTAGCGTAGATTTGGATACGCAAACACAACGAGAGGTAAAAAATATTTTCGTTTTTGGGGACAAAAAAAATTCGGAAAACCTTTTTATCGAACGTTATTATCAACTTTTGAAAGAAGGCGGAAGGCTGGCGGTGGTGTTGCCCGAAAGTGTGTTTGATACGACCGAAAACAAGTACATTCGTTTGTTTATTTTCAAATATTTCAACGTTAAAGCCATAGTTAGCTTGCCACAAATCACTTTCGAACCTTTTACAAGTACCAAAACAAGTTTGCTTTTTGCACAAAAGAAAACCAAAAAACAGGTTGAGCAATGGAACGAACTCTGGGACAAATACGGCAAAGAATGGAGTTTTTTGAAAACCCGAATTGCCGATTATATGAAATATTTTGTAGAGGGTGAAAAACTAAACAGGAAATGGGCAAAAGATGTGGTCGAGGATATTGAAAATCAAAATATACCCAATATTACTAACTACATCAGAGTTTTTTTGAAAGATTATTTAACTGAAGCCGATCATGGACTTTCGCCCAAAGAATTATTAGCAAAATATGCCGATGAAATTTCCAATCTTTCTACTTACGACCGAGATACCCATGTGTTTGGGTTTTATAATGCTTGGTGGGTTTTTGGCGAGGTAGCGCGGGAATTGGATTTTAGTATTTTTATGGCGGAAGCCGAAAACGTAGGCTACAAACGCACGAAACGTGGTGAAAACCCGATGCCTAATGATTTGTTCGATTTGGAATATGCCCCTACGTATTTGGATACGGAAGGCATGATTGGCGAATATGCCGCAAAACTCGAACGCCTACAGGAAGGCAAAACGGAAACCGAAAAGGACTTAAAAAGCGCACAAACGAAGTTTGCGGAAAAAGAAAACGAAATCTTGAAAAAGAAAGTAGAAAAACTAAAGGCTGAACTCGAAAGCCAAACCCAAAAAATAGGGAATTTGGAGGCTGAAAAGGCTTTAGTGGAAAGTATTTTTGCCAAGTATTATCAGGCAGGAAAACTCAAAGCGGAGTTTGCAGAACGGACTGATAATGAATTGATTAGGCATTTTAAAAACGGTATTCTTGAACACAAAAAAAGCAAAGACATTGTTTTGCGCAAAACAGAAATGCTAACTATTTTGGATAGCATAAGAAAGGGGCTTGTATGGGAGTAGTTTATCAATGGACAAAACTGTCCGTTTTAGCCTCTGAACCAAGTTTAAGGGCTGATTTTAAGTATATTGTTTCTCTGCCAAAAGAGGAAGTGCCGTTTTATCGTTTCAAAGAAATAGCCGATTTTGTTTCTTATTCTGCTATTAATTTGGACGAATCGGAAACATTTTTATATGCAGAAATTGGTGATGTGAGTAAAAATGGAGAAGTTAATCCTGTCGAACTTTCGTTTTTGGAAAGAAATGAAGAAAATGAAAATTTATTCAAAAAAATAGAAAAAGGCGACATCATCAAACCGCAAAAAGGCGATATTTTGATTTCCAAAATAAGACCTTATTTGAATAAAAATGTGCTTGTTGGCGAGGAGCAGATTTATTATACCAAAGCGTTTATTCAGATCAGACCACGAATAAATGCCGAAATATTTTATTTTGCCCTTCGAACCATTTTTTATACACAACTCAATGCGGTTTCGAGGCAAGGAAAAGGTTATCCGACCTTAAAAGAAGAGGATTTAAAATCGATTAAATTTTCAAAACAAGTCATTGATAGTTTCATAGAAAAGGAAAATGAAATTTTATCTGAAATCGAACCCATCGAAGCCGAAATAAGCCGCCTCAAAAACCGAAAATTAAAACCTTTGGACATTATCAACAAGGTTTTTGGCGAAGAATTTGGTTTTGATTGGGAGTTTTATAAGGAGTTTGGAAAAGGAATGACAGCAGGCACACAGCAATCGAATGTGAAAGAAAAATTGATTTATCAATTTCCTTTTTCGCAAATAGCCAAAAGCAATATTTTCCGATTCTCGTGCCGTTTTCACAATCCTAAAACACAATTTTTGAATAAAATACTCTTTTCGAAACCGACAATTAAGATAAAAAACGTAGTTTCTGAAAAAGTACATAGAGGAATTAGCCCTGATTATGATTCGAACGGAGAAATTCCTGTAGTCAAAACGGCACATTTGAAAAACGGCTATCTCGATATTTCCCAAGAGGAATTTGTAAAGGAGGAGTTTTATGCCAAAAATTCACGTGCGCAAATTCAAAGAAATGATGTTTTGGTTGCTTCGACAGGCAAAGTTTCGTTAGGAAAGATTGATATAGTAGAAACAGACCAAAATTTGGTAATTGATGGGCATATTTCTGTGATAAGGTTAAACGAAACCAAGTATAATCCTTTGTTTTTGACCTATTTTTTGCGAAGTATTTTAGGAACTTTCCAAATAGAAAGGGATTATACAGGTTCGACCAATCAAATTGAGTTATACAGTGCAGAAATTGAATATTTTGATATTCCCGATTTTTCCTTAGCAAAACAAGCCGAAATGGTCGAAAAAATCAAAACGCAGATAGATGCGCAAAATTTGATCGACCAACAAATAGAACAAAAACAACAGGAAATAAGCGCTATCATAGAAAAGGCAATAAAATAAGGCGTTTTTTGGAAATTACCTATTCCCTTTCGGGTGATAGATTTGTATTTTTATATGCCAACATTCAATATGACATAAAATATTGATAATCTGTTCTTTATTTAAAATTTCGCCTTTTCTACAAAGATTTTCGTTGATCTTTTGAAATTCGGAAAGTGATTTTCGAGCATCAGCATGGTGTAAGATTTCTTGTCGAATCCAATGAATCACCTATTCAACCAAATTTAATTTTGGCGAATAAGCCGCAATAAAATGAAACTCGACTTTGATACTCAAATCTTTTGTTAATTCGGCGAAAATTGTCTGCATCTTTTTCTTATGAGTAGGATTTCTATCCATTAAAATGCTTAATTTTTTTGTTTTTATCCTCAAAATACGTGGCTAATTCGGCGAAAAATGTTGTTATTTGTTCAGATTTCGCCTTTTTATCAGCACAAACGAAAATAGTCTGCATTGAGTAAATCAACTGCTAAGAATCCATTTGTTCTTTCTCTTTTTCGTTCGTTCGTGATGAATTTGGTACGCGTATTTCGTTTCTGCCCAAGCATAATAGGATGTCGGTTTTTCGCAAATCGAAAATTCGTCAAATTTAAGCACAATATACTCATTATCAGCCTCTAAAATACTGTCTTTCAGTTTATTAACAAATTTAATTTGCTCTTCTTTATCAATACTACAGATATTTTTTAAATGCTTGATAATCAAATGAATAGAAAATTGATACCTATTTTTTAGTTCAAAAATAAAACTCAAGCCCTAAAAGGATAAATCTTCTTGTTGTACTTTTTATCTTTATAAATAGTAGGACTTACGCATTTTGCTCGTAATTGCTCAAAAATAACATTTTTTTCAAAAAATGTTATTTTTATAAACTCTTGATAATCAAGAACTAACAGTTCTTAAAGAACTGTTAGTTCTAAAAAATGCG
>JAAFHK010000367.1 GCA_013297565.1 Cytophagales bacterium | reverse complement strand
AACTCAAAACCATTAAATATACCCGCAAATAAAATACCCAGAGCAATTAAGAGAACTCCCCAAACGAACTGTTTAAAACCATTGACTGACATATTATTGGAACAGGTCATAGCTACGCAAAGCAGAGAAGGAGCATAATTAAATGCCATCGCATTCACAAAACAGCCCACCCAAAAGTTGTCCAATAACAAGGCGACAATCTCGGTTTTTTTATTAAAATCCGTTAAGTAATACAGCAAATAAGCAATGTGCGCCCATGCAAAGGAAAAAATAGCAAAACCAATGCTCGTAGGATTTTGGTATTCAGGGTGTAGGTACAGGAAAGCCACCTGAATAGTCCCGCCAACTCCAAAACCCGCAATGCGAACAGGGTAATAGGTTTTGCCAATCCCAAAGGGTTTGCGTTTAAATTTTTGTAAAAGGTTCATTGGTAAAGGGGTGTTTTGAACGCAAAAGATACAAAAAAAGTAGCAAAACCCAAAGGCTTTGCTACTTTTTTACAATCTAAAAGCGTATTAAGTTCCCTATTCAATGATTTTACCACTCGAATAATTGACTTTCAAAGCATTTGCTTCGCGCAACTGCTCTTTTACGTCTGAAACCACGCCCATTTTGGCTTCGACATCGACTTTCAGCGAAATCGTAATTTTGTCGCGTTCTGCTTCATCAAGTTTATCTTTCTCTTGTGCTACCCAAAGCGGAATTTGTTTGGGATCGACAAGGGCATCGTTTAGCTGGATTCTTGGTTCGCCACCGTATTTAGCTACATCTTTTGGTTTGCCTACAAAAACGTAGCTTACCAAAGATTTTTTCTCCAATTTTTTTAATTGGGAGGCTTTTGGAATACGGTTTTCGACCAAAATATCCTGCTCACGCATAGTAGTAGTAACCATGAAAAAGAACAACAACATAAATACGATATCGGGCAGAGAGGCTGTCGAAATCTGCGGCAGTGGCTTGGGTTTTTTAGCAAATTTTGCCATATCTGTGCAAGTTTTTTTGTAAAAAAATTATCCCCCTACTTTGGTAGGTTCGGCTTCCGATAAGCGGTAAGGAATTGCTTCCTTAGCGGCTTCGTATTTTTTAACTATTTCGGCTTCCTTGTCTTCTAATTGTTTTGGATCGTTTTCGAGTTCCAAAAATTTCTGCAAGGTAACTCCCATGTGTTCAGCACGCAACTCATTATAAGCCTTTTTCAACTCGTCCATTACCCTAATATAAGCCTCGTACTTTGTTCCACGGTCGGTTTTCAAAGAAACTACGGCTTCCAAAGGGCTTTCCGAAAGTTTTTCGTTTTTCGTAGGGTTCGAGATGAATTTTTTGGCTTCTTCCTTGATGTTATTAATGTCCATCAATTCCTCCTCGACCAATAATTGGCTATTGGAGTTCAAAAGAACCGTAAAAACATTCCGATCTTTTAGTTTGACTTGTACATCGTCTTGTTTTTTAGGTGGTAACAAAATAGCCAAACCTTTGTCCGAGGCAATCGTAGTCGTTACCAAGAAGAAAATCAAGAGCAGGAAGGCAATGTCTGCCATCGAACTTGCATTAATTTCGGGTATAGGACGTTGTTTTTTCTTTGCCATATTGTTTAGCGGAAAAATTTAGAAACTTCACTATAAACAACTACCAAAGCGCTTGCCGCCAAGAAAACATACATCATGATAATACTGCCACCGATAAGTTTGGAACTTGTTTCAGCTACTCCATATTTGGCGTAGTGTTCGGTAGCTTCATTACCTGAAATGCCCCAACAGATTAAGAAAATCACCAAGATAACGCCCACACCAACTGCCATTTTGATAAGGCTTTTAATATCACCATTCATAACGGAAGTAAGCAAAGGCAATACTATCACACCAATTACGGATACTGCCATGAGGATATAACCGATCACAAGACCAATATCTGTCCAAAGCAGTGTTGCTTCTGAAGCGTCTTTCATATTTTAAAAATGATTAAAAGTTTTTAACCTATTTTTTCTTTAGTTGGAAATCAACCAACAAATCTACCAATGAGATAGAGGCTTCTTCCATTTCACCCACGATTGAGTCAATTTTAGAAACGCAATAGTTGTAGAAAATTTGCAATACGATAGCTACGATCAAACCAGCTACTGTAGTCAAAAGGGCAACTTTAATACCACCCGCAACCAAAGAAGGGGAAATATCACCTGCGGCTTCAATCGCATCGAAGGCTTGGATCATACCCACAACCGTACCCATAAAGCCCAACATAGGTGCAAGACCGATGAAAAGCGATATCCAGATAAGACCTCTTTCGAGTTTGCCCATTTCGACCGAACCATACGAAACAACGGCTTTCTCAACCATGTCAAGTCCTTCGGACATACGCATCAAACCTTGAGTAAAGATAGATGCCGTAGGACCTTTAGTAGCGGCTGTCAAATCTTTAGCGGCTTGTACGCCACCTGTTTCCAAAGCATTTTTTACCTGATCAAGCAGTTTTTCGGTGTTAGTCGAAGAAAGGTTAAGAGCAATAATACGTTCGATAGCAATCGCCAAACCCAAAATCAAACACAACAATACGGGAGCCATCCACAAGGGATCACCTTCGATGAATTTTTCTTTCATGACTTGGTGGAAAGATTTTTCTTCTCCAGCAACCGCCGTAGTAGGCGTGGTTGTTTCTTTCGGCTGTTCGGTTACTTGAGTAGTTTCCTTTTTGGTTGTGTCCGCATCTTGGGCATAAACTGCACCGTTAAACATAAAAGCAAGCAAACCAAAAAATAACCATAAGTGCAACTTTCTTTTCATAAGTTTAAAAAAGTTTAGGGTTTTAATTGAGTTTAAAATTAAAAAAAATTTGAGAAAAATTAAAAAATACACGCTTTGCAAAAGATAATAGCAGAGAGGAAGGGATTCGAACCCCCGATACCCTTGCGGATATACACACTTTCCAGGCGTGCTCCTTCAACCACTCGGACACCTCTCTTTTTGTTTCTTGACAAAGCAAACATCATGAAAAGATCAAAATAAATATTTTGATCTTACAAAACCAATGACTTTGATTTGCAAATAAATTAATAAAAAGAAGTTTTTGCAAATTTTTATTAATTTTTTATTGTATTTATTAATAAAAATAAAAATTGGGCTTAGGAAAGCAGACTTTCCAAAATATTTTTGCCGTCCGTATTGCCCAAAATGGGATCACTGGCACGTTCGGGGTGCGGCATCATACCAAATACATTTTTGCCAATATTGCTAATACCTGCAATATTATTCAATGAGCCATTCGGATTGCTTGCCTCGTCCGCATTGCCCGTAGCACTCACATATCGAAACAAAACCTGTCCATTTTCCTCTATTTTTCGTAGGGTTTCAGCAGAGGCATAATATCGCCCTTCGCCGTGCGCAATCGGGATTTGGTAAGTATTTTTGGGATTGAGTTTTTTGGTTGGTAGGCTGTCGGTTTGGGCAGGTTTAAGGAAAATATTTTTACAAACGTATTTTTGGTTATGGTTTCTTAGCAAAGCTCCTTCCAAAAGTCCCGCTTCGACCAAGATTTGAAAACCGTTACAAATACCCATGACATAACCGCCTCGCTGGGCATGATGGCTTACTTCGGTCATAATTGGCGAAAAACGGGCAATCGCACCCGAGCGCAAATAATCTCCGTAGGAAAAACCACCAGGCAATATGATAAAATCACAGCCCTGCAAGTCGTGATCTTTGTGCCAAAGTTTGACCGCTTTCTGCCCCATAACCGCTGTAAGCGTGTAGAGCATATCTTCATCACAGTTCGAACCAGGAAATACAACGATACCAAATTTCATAATCGTTCCAATTTTTTCAACAAATTTAGCATTTGACAAACAAGAAACAAAAAAACAGCGCAATTTAGGCTTGAAAATAAAAGACTTACGCCTTTCCTGTAGCGTAGGCTTCAGCCTGCGTAGGAACAGGCTACGAGCCTATTCTACGATCAAAAATGGTCAATTTTGGATAAAAGACTTACTTCAAAGCCTTCACAATCGTATTGGTATTGGCTCTGACCATGCCCAAATACGTGCCTTCAGGAGTTCGGGGAGCGCCCATAGCGTCCGAAAAAAGTTCGCCACCAATCATGACCGATTTATTTTTTTGCAAGCAACCTTCCAAAACGGCTTTGATGGATTTGTCGGAAACAGAAGACTCGAAAAATATGGCTTTTACTTCGTTTTCTATAATAAATTTGACCAATTCGGTTACATCGTTCAGCCCAAAATCCGCTACGGTCGAGATACCTTGCAAGCCTCGAACTTTGATTCCGTAAGCCTGACCATAATACCCAAAAGCATCATGAGAAGTAATCAAAATGCGGTTTTTTTCTGAAATTTCGCTTATTTTTTGCCGAACTTCTCTGTCCAAGCTATCCAATTCGAGGCTGTATTGGTAGGTGTTTTTTTGGTAAAAATCTTTTTGGGCAGGATCGGCTGTTTGGAGTTTTTGCGAAGCGTACTTTACGCCTGCTTTCCAGAGT
>JAAFHK010000365.1 GCA_013297565.1 Cytophagales bacterium | reverse complement strand
TTTGGCAATGGCACTCGTTACTTCGTTTGCTTTGCCAAGTCCGTAGCCTACCACACCATTTCCGTCACCTACCACTACGATAGCAGCGAAACTGAATCTACGACCACCTTTTACTACTTTGGCAACGCGCTGAATGGCAACTACTCTGTCTTGCAATTGGATTTCGCTTGCTTTTACGCTTTTGCTATTCCCTGTCATTGTATTTAGGAATGTTTAGAAGTTTAAAATTTCAAGCCACCTTCACGACCACCTTCAGCCAAAGCTTTCACTCTGCCATGATAAAGATAGCCATTACGGTCAAAAACTACTTCACTAATTCCTTTTTCTAAAGCACGTTCGGCTAATCGCTTGCCTACTTCTTTAGAAGTTTCAATAGTGGCGTTTTTTCCTTTCACAATTTCCTGCGAAGAGGCACTCAAAAGTGTTTTCCCTGCTTCGTCGTCTATTAATTGTGCATAAATAGACGTATTACTACGAAATACGCTGAGGCGGGGTCTTGAAGAACTTCCCGCAACTTTCGAACGTATTCTTTTTTTAATTTTCTGTCTTCTTTCTGTTTTTACAGTAGCCATTTTCCTAAGAAATTTAAAAATGGAGGCACATAAGCCCAAACTGATGACCAATAAAACGCTACAAAACCTATTTTTTGGCGGCGGTTTTACCTGCTTTTCTACGTACCACTTCACCTTCAAAGCGAATACCTTTACCTTTGTAAGGCTCAACTTTGCGAAGCGAACGAATTTTGGCGGCAACCTGACCAATCAACTGTTTGTCAATTCCTTGCAACGTGATTACTGGGTTTTTCCCTTTCAGGGTTTCGGTAGCAACCGTAATTTCTGAAGGAATTTGCATAAAGATACTGTGCGAATAACCAAGACTCATCTCAAGGATTTGTCCAGTAGAAACCGCTTTGTAACCAACGCCTACAAGCTCAAGTTTGAGTTGGAAACCCGTACTTACTCCTGTAACCATATTGTTAATCAAAGCCCTGTATGTACCATGCATAGCTTTGTGGCGTTTCTGCTCTGTAGGGCGTTCGAAATTAATCTCTGTACCCTCTACAGCTACCTTTATGTCTTTGTCGACCTGCTGTGTAAGCGTTCCTTTCGGACCCTTTACAGTAACAAGGTTGTCGTTTGCTACTGAAATACTTACCCCTGACGGCAGGCTAATAGGATTTTTGCCAATACGTGACATAGTAAATGCTAAAATTTAAGTGCCTTTCGGAACAGTTTAGTAAATATAACAAAGCACTTCACCGCCAACGTTCTGCTGGCGTGCTTCCTTATCGGTCATTACACCTTTAGAAGTAGAAACTATAGCAACACCCAAACCATTCAAAACACGAGGCATTTCTTTTGCCTTCGAGTAGCGGCGAAGTCCTGGGCTACTTGCTCTTTCCAAATGTGCCACTGCCGATATTTTAGTTACAGGGTGATATTTCAAAGCTATTTTGATTACTTTGGCAATGCCCTCGCCATCAAATTTGTAGCTCTGAATGTACCCTTTATCGTACAGCACTTTGGTAATTTCTTTTTTCAGTTTAGACGCAGGAATTTCTACTATCCTGTGGTTCGCTTTAATAGCGTTTCTGATGCGTGTCAGATAGTCGGCTATTGGATCTGTCATTGTAACAATATTTTGAAACCGCACTGAAAATCAATTCAATTCAATAATGCGGTAAGTCTGTTTAAAAAATGAATTAATCAAGAAAACGAAGGACTTACCAACTTGCTTTAGTAACACCAGGTATTTTACCATCTGATGCCATAGAACGGAGCATATTACGGCAGATTCCGAATTTACGAATGTAACCTTTAGGTCTGCCTGTTAGCTTGCAACGGTTGTGCAAACGAACTTTCGAGGAGTTGCGTGGCAATTTGTCTAAGGCTTCATAGTTACCTTCTGCCTTAAGTTCAGCTCTTTTTTTGGCGAACTTATCAACCAATCGCTGACGCTTTCTCTCTCTTGCTTTAATGGATTCTTTTGCCATGTTTTTATGCGCGATTTGCTTTGGAAGAATCTTTAAAAGGCATTCCCAACAAAGTAAGGAGTTCTTTACATTCCTCATCAGTGCTGGCAGTCGTAACGAACGTAATATCCATACCTGAAATTTTGCTGACTTTGTCAATACTAATTTCAGGGAAAATAATCTGTTCCTTTACTCCAAGCGTATAATTCCCTCTACCATCAAAACCTTTGTCGTTGATCCCTTTGAAATCACGAACACGAGGCAAAGAAATAGTAGTAAGACGATCCAAAAATTCAAACATTCGATCTCCTCTAAGCGTTACTCTTGCCCCAATAGGCATAAACTCACGCAATTTGAAGTTTGAAACTGATTTTTTGGCAATCGTAGGAACAGCTTTTTGTCCTGCAATGGTAGTAATTTCGGTTACTCCTACTTCTACCAATTTTTTATCGGCAACCGCCTGACCAATACCCTTGTTGATACAAATTTTTAACAATCTGGGTACTTGCATGACCGATTTGTACTGGAATTTTTCGCGTAATTTCGCAACCAATTCTTTTTCGTACTTGTCTTTTAATCTCGGCTTATACATTTTTAATCACCTCCCCACTTTTTTTAGCGTATCTTTCCAATTTGCCTGTTTTTTCGTTGCGTTTTCTACCGATTCGGGTAGGTTCTCCCGTTTTAGGATCCGCTATCGACACATTGCTAATGTGGATTGGAGCTTCTTTCTCAAGGTAGCCCCCTTCAGGGTTCTCATTAGAAGGTTTTACGTGGCGTTTTACGATATTCAAACCTGTAATAATTACTCGGTCTTCGTCCCGCAATACCTCTTTTACCGTTCCTTTTTTCCCTTTTTCATCACCCGCAATGACAACAACATTGTCGCCTGTGCGAATATGAAATTTATGTTTGGTTACTTTGGACTTTTTCATCTTTCTGAATGAAATTCGAGATGTACGAAATTACAATACTTCTGGTGCAAGCGAAACAATTTTCATAAATTGTTTTTCGCGTAACTCACGGGCAACGGGACCAAAAATACGAGTTGCACGTGGCTCATCATTGGCATTTAAAAGTACTGCCGCATTGTCATCAAAACGAATATAAGAACCGTCTTTACGGCGAATTTCTTTTTTTGTTCTTACAACAACTGCTTTTGAAACAGTTCCTTTTTTCAAATTGCTCGATGAGAGAGCCGATTTTACGGTTACGACTATTTTGTCGCCTACCGAAGCATAACGTTTGCCGCTACCGCCCAACACTCTGATGCACAAAACTTCTTTGGCACCACTGTTATCTGCTACGGTCAATCTTGATTCTTGCTGTATCATGGCTTGTCCAAAAATTTAGGGTTCAAAAAAAAATCCGAACCTCGCTTAAAAAAACAAATTACTTTGCCTTTTCGATAATCTCAACCAGTCTCCAACGCTTTCTTTTACTCAAAGGGCGAGTTTCCATGATACGGACTTTGTCGCCTTCTCCACATTCATTTTTCTCATCATGAGCCATAAACGTAGTGGTCTTTTTCATAAATTTGCCATAAACAGGGTGTTTGAGCCTTCTCACAACAGCAACCACAATGGATTTGTCCATTTTATTGCTTGTTACCACACCTATTTTTTCTTTTCGGGCATTGCGTTCGATGGGTTGTACTGTTTCCTCTGTCATATCGATTTGAGAGTTTTAAAAGATTCAACCGCTTTTCGCCTGCTTACTTTACTTCAGCGGCGTTTTCTTTAATTGACAATTCGGTTAATAAAGTTGCAATTAGCCTGCGTGTCGTGCGAATTACCATTGGATTCTCAATGGGTGATGCCATGTGAGCAAATTTTAGTTTTTGCAAACTGCCTTTTTTGTCCAAAATAGCTTCTCGCAACTGTTCAGTCGACATAGCTTTAATTTCTGCCTTTTTCATAGTTCAAGAGAGAGTTTATTAACCTTCAAAATCAGGTCGTTCCGAAATTCTGGTTACGAATGGCAACTTTTGAGCCGCTAAAGTCAAGGCTTTCTTGGCTGTTGCACGATCCACGCCTCCTACTTCAAACAGAATGGTGCCAGGTTTAATGACCGCTACCCAATATTCAGGAGCGCCTTTACCTTTACCCATACGCACTTCGGCAGGCTTTTTGGTGATAGGTTTGTCAGGAAATATTTTAATCCAAACTTGCCCTTCCCTTTTCATTTCGCGAGTCATAGCAATACGGGCGGCTTCGATCTGGCGCGAAGTAATCCAACCTGCTTCCAATGATTTGATTCCAAAATCACCAAAAGTAACACGGTGGTTACGAGTTGCCATGCCATGTATCCTACCCTTTTGCTGTTTGCGATATAGAGTTCTTTTTGGCTGTAACATAACAGTTCTTTGTTTTGTACGCTGTTCTTAATAAAAAAAAGAACGTCATAGGCTCAAAACCTATTAAGCCCACTTAAAAATCGAAATAACCAATGAAAAATACTTAAAAAACAGATTTTTTGTGCTGGACTGCCCTTTGTGTCGGTTACAAAGGAAGTATCCAAAGGAAGTTTCGTTTTCGAGT
>JAAFHK010000366.1 GCA_013297565.1 Cytophagales bacterium | reverse complement strand
TGAACAAACCTTTTTCGAGTTTGACCAAAATAGATTTTCTGTCTTCAGAAAAATAAATATTTTCCAAAATGCTTTCCGTTTCGACTGTCCAATATTGGATAAAACGGCGCGAGGCAAGTTGAAAAATGTGAAAATGGTATTTGTAATGCTGTTTTCCGCCCACTCCTGCAATCATTTCGTAGTGTTGAGTGAGTAGTAGCGCGCGGTCAGGGCTTTGGATAGCAGAACCAAAAATAAGGGCTTGGGCGGCAGAGCTTTGGTAAAATAAAATGCTGAAAATCAGGCATATAAAAATATTTTTTCTCATATCTTGCTTCTTTTGTACGATCTTTAGCAAAAGCATTGCCTTTTTTATGCCAAACCTACAAGGTTTTCAAAAACCTTATAAGTTTCGAAAAGAAAAAAGCGTACAATTTTTCGACCGTTTCCGAACTTTTCGAAATAATTTTTTTTGATAAAAAGTTGAAAAACAATAACTTAGGACTTTGGTATTAAAATTGGTTCTGATTCTTTTTGATTAAGTCTAATTCTCTATGCGTTACCTATTTTTGATACTTATTTGCGTGGTTTGCACGCCGCTTTTTGCCCAAAAAGATCAGATTTGGGCGGGCGATACGCTATTTATTACCTCGACAAACCTAAAAAGTGTTGATGCCAAAATGTATTTCGGAATTGTAGCGGACACTTCCCAGCATTTGACGATTGAAAAAGTACAGAAACTACCTGATAACCAATACCTTAGCTTACAAAAAAACCTTCAAAACCTAAATTCAAAATACATTCACTGGGCAAAAATCATAATCCAAAATCGAACAGAAGGGGCTGATGTATGGTCGGTGCAGACTTGGGCAAATTTTACGGAATTTTATGTCCAAAAACCCGATAGTGCCTTGCGTATGCGCAAAGGCGGGACTTGGCGAAAAAAATCTGAAATGGAGAATAATTTTCACCATCGAAGCCGCATTTCTTTTCACCTCAAACCCCAAGAAACGCTTACGGTTTATGTGAAAATCCATCAAGTAGATCAATTTTCGATCTCATCGAGGTTCAACTTTTCGAAAGATTCACAGGAAAGTAGCCGACTGAAGCAATTTTTAATAGAAAGAAACCTCATACAGGGCATTTTTCAAGGAATGCTTTGGATTATGATTGTGTATAATTTATTGGTTTTTATGTCCGTGCGCGACCGTTCTTATTTGTATTATGCTTTTTATTTGGCTGGGGCGGCGCTCTATTTTAGTTTTCGAACGGGTCTGATCAGTGAGTACGTGATTTATGAAATTCCACAAGTTTTGCCCTATATTTGGCTTTTGAGCATTGTTTTTACTTCTTTGTTTTATTATCTTTTTACGAGAGCCTTTTTTGATACAGCCCTAAATTTTCCCAAATTAGACCGTATTATTCGGATTTGGATTGGGTGTAAAATCGTAATTACTCTTTTTTTATTCCTTTCTCTTTTGCTTTTTACCAATTCCAAACTTCAGCTCGATCTGGGGGTAATTCTTGTGCCGCTTGAGGGAATCATTGGTTTGTACGTTTTGTACATTTTGGGTAAAAAAGCAGGCAAACTGGCAACTTTTTTTATTATTGGCAATTTGAGTTTGTTACTGTCTGGCTTATTTTATACGATTACGCTTAATTTATCCTTAAATGGTTTGCTTGTACGTGATGAAGATTTTTTTGTTTTGCTTTTAGAACTGGGCATTGTGATCGAGATGGTATTTTTCTCACTTGGGCTGGGACAGCGCATGGAAATCAACGAACGCGACAAGCGCAGCGCACAGGAAGGTTTGATCGTACAACTGCGTGAAAATCAGCTACTTCAAGAAAAAGTAAATCGAGAATTGGAAGAAAAAGTACGCGAACGGACTTTCCAATTATCCGAAAAAAATGAAGAAATTGTTAGACAAAACGAAGAAATTGGCTTACAAAAAAGCCTCATCGAAAAGAAAAATCACAATATTACGGCAAGTATTACCTACGCCAAGCGGATTCAGGAAGCCATGTTGCCCAAAAATGAGCAAATTCGCCAATATCTGCCCGATTTTTTTGTCTTTTTCCGCCCGCGTGATATTGTTTCAGGTGATTTTTATTTTGTAGAAAAAATTGATAGTACGGTGGTCGTAGCCGTTGCGGATTGCACTGGGCATGGCGTGCCTGGGGCATTTATGTCCTTGATTGGCAATGACTTACTGAATGAAATTGTGAGCTTGGGACGGACTATAGAACCCGACCAAATCCTTTATCAACTGCACCGCCGCATTCGCCAAGCCTTGCGCCAAGCCCAGAACGAAGTGCGGGACGGTATGGACATTGCCGTTTGCTCGATCAATTTGGTGGAAGCCCAAATCCAATTTGCGGGAGCAAAAAACCCGCTTGTTGTGGTCAAAAATGGCAATTTGGAACATTACAAAGGTTCGCTTATGCCCATTGGCGGTTTTCAAAAAGAAGAAGAAAGGATTTTTGCAAAGCAAACTATAAACCTCGAAAAAGGCGTAGAAACGATGCTTTATTTATTTACAGACGGCTTTCAAGACCAGTTTGGCGGGGAAAATAGACAAAAATTTATGCTCAAAAATTTCAAAAATTTGTTGCTCAATATGCACACCTTGCCCCTCGAAAAGCAAGAAAACACCCTTTTGACGACTTTTGAAAATTGGAAAAATAAAACCGACCAAATTGATGATATTTTGGTTTTTGGGATTCGACTTTTGGTGTAGGAATAGGTTTCGAAATTCGATGAATTTCGAATTTTATTGGCAAATATTTTACTTATAAAAATACTATTTTTTAAATCATGATCACGACCCAATACGGACTCATTGGTTTTCCGCTTAGTCATTCGTTTTCGAAAAAATATTTTACACAAAAGTTTGAAAATGAGGGAATTAACCATGCCCATTACGATCTGTTCGAGATCGAGGATATTCAAAAACTGCCCGATTTACTTGCCAAAATCCCAAATCTAAAAGGCTTAAATGTTACGATTCCACACAAACAAGCAGTTTTGCCTTTTTTGGCAGAAATAGATGAAGCGGCAGAACGGATTGGGGCAGTGAATGTGATCAAAGTTCTGGAGAATGGAAAGCTAAAAGGTTATAATTCAGACTATTACGGTTTTCGAGTCAGTTTGGAAAAAATGATTGGAAACACAAAATTAAAAGCTCTTGTACTGGGAACTGGTGGGGCATCTTTGGCGGTGCGGACGGCACTGAAAGATTTGCAGATTCCCTATCTGTTGGTTTCGCGCTCGGCAGGTGAAAAAACGATTGGGTATGAGCAGATAGATAAAAGTTTAATGCTTGATTATCAACTCATTATTAATACAAGTCCGCTTGGAATGTCCCCCAAAATAGATACTTGCCCCCTTATTCCTTACGAATTTGTGGGCGAAAATCATTTTTTTTATGATTTGGTTTATAATCCCGAAATTACCCTTTTTATGAAAAAAGGTTTGGAAAAAGGGGCAAAAGTCCAAAATGGTTTGGAAATGTTGCATTTACAAGCCCAAAAAGCATGGGAAATTTGGCAGCAATAAATAAAGTTTATGAATAAATGTAAAACGCCTTTTAGGGAGTTTCTAATAGCTTGAAAATCAGCATATTGGCACAGACTGAAGTCTATGCTACAGACTTGTTCATAAACTTTAATGACTTGGATTTCAGACTTTTAGCAAAAATAGTTTAAAAAGTATACATATAATTTGCCCCTGTTCTTATTTCATAAAAAGAGGGCTGTAAATTGGATTTTCGAAGAAGATAATTCATATCCGCACTAAAGCCGTGATGTTTGCCAAGTTGGTATTTTGCCCCTATGCGGTGCGTCATATTCGTCCCTGTGCTTACTCCATTCACCGAAGCCAACCCAATCATACCTGCATAATTCAGTTTTAGTTTCTTTTTCAACAGACCTTTCGCCATGCTCAAAGTTGGTCCCATGGTTACGTTGTCCGAAGTGGCGGATTTGTTTTGATTATAATTTACTGCCAAATTCAGGTTAAAATCCTTCTTTTTTGCCTGAAAACCGTAACCTGTCGAAACTGTATAAAGTGTGTTGGCATTATTGGCTTGGTCATTTGCTCCTTGGTAGTTCAGGTTTGCGTTCAGGTTATGGCTTTGATCTTTGCTTCCAAACTGATAGGTAGCAGCCAAACTTGCCGAATTGGTCAGTTGCAAAAGCCGAAGCGAGTCGAGCCGCAAAGTAGGGTTCGTTACGTTTTGGGCGGAAGCCAAAATTTTGGTTGAGGAGTTAAAATTGGAATAACTTGCCGAAAAATTAAGTTTTTCGGTGGCTGCGTAGCTTGCATTAAAGTTGTAAGAAAACTTGTTCAGGTCGGTTGCCAAGGTGTTGTCCAGATTATTGCGTTGGAAACCGCCGCCAGCCGTAATACTCATTTTGTCTTTCAACATTTTCCAACTCACGTTCAGGGTAATATCTTCCAAATCGTTGTTCAAAAACGACGTTCCCATTGACCTATAGTTGGGATTA
>JAAFHK010000364.1 GCA_013297565.1 Cytophagales bacterium | reverse complement strand
AAATAATCACTTTCGGGGCTTACCTGACCGCCGTAGAGGTGATCCCGAATTTCGTCAAGCATGACCTGAGAATGAGGGCGAACAGGCGTACCGTACGAATCAACATCTATAAATTTGATTTCATAGCTTGGACTAACCAAAACATTCAAGCCACTAAAATCACCAATCAAAATTTGGTACTGATGCGCCGCTTTAGCGGCTTGGGCTAAGTGCTTGATTAAGAGGAATTTATCCGCTTCGGTAGTTTGGCGGCGAGCGCAAAATGGTAGGCTAAAAAAAGCGGCTAACTGCACAAAATCCGTTCCCAAATACGGCATGGTAAAGCCCAACACTTTTCTTGTTTTTTTGTCCATCACCAATTCCGAAGGTTTGACAAAAAACTGATCGGGCAAAGGCTGTAAGGCTTTGATTTCATCGGGCGTGAAAGTTCGGTTAGGGTCGAGATAGAGTTTGACAACCTGATCGGGCAGTTCTTTGACCAATAAAATCCGTCCTTCGCCGCCCCGATGGATTTCGGCAGAATCGTTCAGCGTGATCGTTGTTCCGTTTTGGGTGATGGCTTTCATGCGTAGGAAGCGTTTTTGAAAATTTACAAAAATTAATTTTAATTTTGTATAAAAATATTACAATTATTTGAAATTACAAACCAAATCTTACAAATTAAAAGCAGAAAAAATCGTACCTTTGCCATTCAAAATTTATGCAATGGCACAAATCATCAAAATTCACCCAGACAATCCCCAAACCAATCGGCTCGAACAGGTTGTCGAATGTTTAAGAGATGGGGGCATTATCATTTATCCCACAGATACGGTTTATGGTTTTGGTTGTAACCTTTACGACCAGCGGGCTATCGAGCGCCTCTGCCGAATCAAATCTGTAAAACCCGAAAAAATGCACCTTTCGTTTATTTGCGCCGATCTAAGCGATTTGAGCCTTTATACCAAAGTGATTACGAGCCCTGTTTTTAGGGTAATGAAAAAAACCTTGCCTGGGGCTTTTACTTTTATTTTGGAATCGAGCAAAAATGTCCCAAAAATCGTTGGAGAAAAGAAAAAAGAAGTCGGAATCCGTGTCCCAAATCACAAAGTACCCATAGAAATTGTTAAATTATTGGGCAATCCGATCCTCACAACTTCCGTAAAAGACGATAACGAAGACGGCATTACAGAATACATGACCGATCCTGAACTCATGGCTGAAAAATACGAACACTCGGTCGATATAGTCATTGATAGCGGCTACGGCGGAAATCTTGCCTCAACAGTCGTTTATTGTGTTGATGATTCCTTAGAAGTTTTGAGGGAAGGCGCAGGTGATTTGAGTCTATATTTGTGATAGATTTGAAGTAAAATCAGTTTAAAATCTTAAAAACCAGTGCATTATGGGCATTATTTCTTTGGAACAAATTGAATTTTTTGCTTATCACGGCGTTTCGGAGGAAGAACGCAAGATAGGAAACCGTTATACGATTGATATTAGCGTAGAAGTTGATTTTTCTGCCGCCGCCCTCGATGACTCCATCAAACATACCCTCAATTATGAACTCCTTTACAAATTGGTAAAAGCTGAAATGGAAAAACCGACCAAATTATTAGAAAATTTGGCATACAGGATCGTAGATCAGGTCTTGCATAATTTTACAACCGTTCAGTGGTGCGAAATCAGAGTTGCCAAATCCAACCCTCCCATTGGTGGAAACTGCAAACAAGCAGTCGTAAAATTGAAAAAATTTCAGGACGAACTCATCGATTTTTAGTATTTTTCCAAAACTATCTCCAAATTTTTTGCGTTTTGCCCCATTCTTTGATCTGAATTTGGTAAAGTCCCTTACCCAATTCATTTTTTGGGACAAGGCGCAAACGGTTTTCGCCACTGGTTAATTGGATTTCAAAACTGTCTATTTTTCTGCCCAAAACATCAAAAATTTCTATCCTAACTTGTTGATTTTCAGGTGAATATAGCCAAATACCTATTTCGTTGCGTTCCAAAGGATTCGGCACAACTTTGAAAAATTGCTGTTCTAAAACTCCCTTTTCCATAGCCAAAGGCGGTTTGGGCTTATACAATTCTGAAATAGAAGCAACTGTAAATGAGGCATTTAAGCCTGTTTTTGCCTCAAATTTTGCCCAAGTGTTATTTTCGAATTTCGCCAAAACCAATTTTTCAGGTTCTATATTGAGGCTGTCCGTCATTTCCGAGTCCCAGAACGCTTTGACCGTTCCACTAACTTTTGGATCAGTACATTCGACTTGCCAAAAACCTTTCAAGCTAATCTTTGTAACCTGATCGCTAAGTTTTTCATTTTCAGGCTTTTGGGCTACGAAACTGACTGTAATTTGGGTTTTTTCTGTCGCATTTTCCAAATCTGAAATCTCCAATTTCAAAAGCCTTTCACCTACGCCCACAGGAAAAGTAAAATTTGTTTTGCCTATTTTCGTCATTTTCCCAATCACAAAGTTTTTGTCTGAAAAGGCAATTTTTCCTTTTTCTAAAATCATAATAGATTGGTTTTCAGCTATTTGTATTTTTCCATTTTCCAAAACCAAATTTCCATGTACAGTGGTGAAAGTTTCGATTTGCAAATTGTTTTGAGTTTTTCGAACCGTCAAATTTTCAACTTCCAAACCTTTTTTTCCAGCTATACGACTTTCCTTTTTTCCCAAAAACAAGATATTTTTCTGTGCCAAAAAGCCCGCTTGTTCCAAATTTCCACCAATCTCGAGTGTTCCACCAGCGCCGTTTGGCGGGCTGAAAAGATAACCTTTGTTTTTCAAATCCCCATTGACTTCTAAAATAGACTCGTCAAGTAAAAGGCTTTGGTTATTATTAATCGTCAAATTTTGGCAAGAAAGCACCGTTTCACTTGCAAAAATAGGGTAAGGAATATCGTTTTTGATGATCACGTTTTTCGTAAAGTTCGGAATTTGGCGTTCTTCCCAATTCCTACAGTCAAACCATGAATAATTTTGCGAACCTGTCCAATGAAGTGTTTGATTTTCAATGACTTGCGATTGGTTCAGAACCGTAATTCGTACTTTTTCTTTGTCCGAAATAGAACAAACATTGGCAAAGTTTTGGTTTTTCCAAACAAATTCATAAGTGCTATTTGCTTGCAAATCAAGCACTTGCGTAAAAGCCGAAAAACGATTTTCGATCTTCGGCAAAACCGAAACCATCGGGCTAAGGCTTGCCAAAATCCATTCACCTTTTCCCAAATTATTTCTTTCGTCTGCTTGCAAAAAAGTAGCACCCGCCGAACAAATCACTTGATCCGCACCCGCATCAAGTACCTGATAGTCAGGAAGATATAACTTTATTTTTTTGCGAATCAGCAAATTCGGCAGACCGTTATCCCTTCCTTCGATCTCCATTTCCAAAAGTTCGGCAGTGCCAAAATTGCCAACAATTTCCAATTTTTCGATTTTCAAATTCGCAATATTCGAACGTAGGATCGAGAAATTAGGATTCGGGGCAAAATCGTCTACCAAACTCAAACCTATTCTTAAGTCTTTGCCCAAAACTTTAGGACAAAAAACAAGGTCTTTTGGAGTTTGATTACTTCGAAAAGTCCAATTTTGGTTTGTAATATTTCCGTTCAAATGATTTCCTGCCAAATCCACAAAATTAGAAGTTTCGAAAACTATTTTGTATTCAGTATTAGGCTGTAATTCTTTTGATAAAATGATCGTAACTGTCTGATTATCAATTTTTAAACTGTTCAGATCGATAATAATCTCGTCTGTTCCGTTCGTGAGCCTGATTACTCCCTGCCCTTTTTGGATTGCTTCGCTGAAAGTTAGCGTAATTGTTCCTTTCGAATTATCATAAATGACTTTTTCCAAAACAGGCAAACAAGTTTCTTTCAAGTCAAAAGTAGCTTTTTCGGTACAGTTTCCGTTTTCGTAACGCACTGAATATGAATTATTTAGGCTTGTTGTGATAAAATAATTTGTAAAAGGTAAAATTTTTCCATTTTCCTCCCAAGTCAATTTTGCCTTTTCAGGAAAGTTCGTAGCCCGCAATTCTACGGTTTCCCCACAGCCTAAAGTTGGTTTGGGAGCAAGGATTTGAAAAACAGGTTTTATGTTGATAATGTGCCTAATTTCGTTGTTTGAAGGGTTTTGATCAGCCGAATAATTCAGTTTGATCGTGAAAGCGTAGTTTCTACGTTCTGAAAAATCGAACTTGCGAGAAAAGGTAAATTCCATATCCCGCCCAACTTGCCAGAAACTTGGTAAAATCCAATTTTCGGTATGCGCTGTGCTTCCTTCCAAATACGTAATTGGGATAATTTCTCCCGCCGACAAGCCCACATTTCCTATGTTTCGCAAGCGGATTTTTAAGGTTTCATTTTTGCTAAGTGGTTGATTACAAGGCTCTTGCAAATAGGGATTGATCCAAAGAATACTCAAATCTGGATAGAAAACAATAGGTGGTGTAATCAAAACAGACGGAATAACACTTGTGGGCGAAAGAACCGTTTGGAATACAAAGGTAAAAGGACTAAACGCTGTAACAAAATTTACAGAACTCA
>JAAFHK010000363.1 GCA_013297565.1 Cytophagales bacterium | reverse complement strand
CAAAACTAATTAACAAAAATCATGTCAGACAGATATACACAAAGGGGCGTTTCGGCAACTAAAGAGGACGTACACCAAGCGATCCGCCATCTCGACAAGGGTCTTTTTCCAAAAGCCTTTTGTAAAATAGTACCTGATTTTTTGACAAACGATCCAGAAAGTTGTGTAGTAATGCACGCTGATGGGGCAGGCACAAAATCGTCTTTGGCATACCTTTATTGGCGCGAAACAGGCGATTTGTCGGTTTGGAAAGGCATTGCGCAGGACGCAATCGTGATGAATCTTGACGATTTGCTTTGTGTTGGCATTACGGACAATATCCTGCTTTCTTCGACCATTGGGCGCAATAAAAACCTCATTTCGGGCGAAATTATTAGCCAAATTATTCAGGGTACAGAGGAAGTTTTAGAAATGCTGCGCACACATGGAATCGGGATTTACAGCACAGGCGGTGAAACGGCAGATGTGGGTGATTTGGTCAGAACGGTGATTGTAGATAGTACCGTTGTGGCTCAAACCAAACGAAATCAAATCATTGATAATCAACACATTAAAGCGGGAGATGTCATAGTCGGTTTAGCCTCTTTTGGGCAGAGCATCTACGAAACCCAGTACAACGGTGGTATGGGAAGTAACGGTTTGACTTCGGCACGTCATGATGTTTTCGAGCATCTTTTAGCAAAAAAATACCCTGAAAGTTACGATCCGCAAGTCCCTGAAAATTTGGTTTATTCGGGTTCTTGTAGCCTAACCCAAAAATTGGCGGGTGTGCCTTTGGACATTGGCAAATTGGTACTTTCCCCCACCCGAACCTACGCCCCTGTGATGAAACAAATTCTCCAACATTTGCGAAAAGAAATTCATGGCGTAGTGCATTGTAGCGGTGGAGGACAAACCAAAATTTTACATTTTGTAGATAATTTGCATATTATCAAGGATAATTTGTTCGATTGCCCGCCTTTGTTCGGTTTGATTCAATCCGAAAGCCAAACGGCATGGGCAGAAATGTATAAAGTTTTTAACATGGGACACCGCATGGAAATTTATTTGCCTGCAAATTTGGCACAAGAAATTATCGATATTAGCAAAAGTTTTGGGATCGAAGCCCAAATAATTGGCAGGGTTCAGGAAGCAGACAAACGAAAACTGACCATAAAAAGCGAGTTTGGTACTTTTGAATATTAAAAACTAAAAATCCTATAAGATTTTTGACATCTTATAGGATTTTTTTAAAATTTTTTGATCAATTCTCTTAGAATCTTACGTACCTGCACCTCCTTGTTGGTGAGGGTGTAAAATTTTTGGTAATCTTTCCAAGTCGTGTTTTCGTCTATTTCGCCCGTTTCGTACAGTTTTTCAAACTCCTCTACATCTTCCACGTCATAATAATTCTTAAGTTTGAGCAATTCGATATCCCATTCCTTGAGTTTTCTTTCCAAATAGTACGTCAAACTCTGCTTGATCAATTCTTCGGAAGTGATCCCTAATTGTTGGGCAATATGGGCTAATATGGGCTGTTCTAATTGATTCA
Organism: Cytophagales bacterium; assembly: GCA_013297565.1. GTDB lineage: Bacteria > Bacteroidota > Bacteroidia > Cytophagales > Thermoflexibacteraceae > JAAFHK01. Next base: position 3,018 of record JAAFHK010000363.1, on the reverse strand, counting down.
TGGTCAAGGATATAGTTATTCAATCACAAAATAATCAAAAGCCATGCTATTTACAAAAAAATTAATCTTTTTTTTCAAAAATCTATTTTACGGACTTTATTTTCTTTCAAATACCGTTTTATCAAATTTCTGACCTCATGGTTATCCTCCTCTTTTTGGATATACTGCACGAAATCGTCCATTTCTCGGACACTTTCGCTTTTATCAAAAAAACCATAACCCAAATAACGTCCATTTTTTACCAATACGATAGCATACTCCTGTTCGTTGCGTCCCTGATCGATCAGCACAAAACTTTTATTGCTCAAATCATATTGCTGCGATACTTTCAAAGCCCTTTCATTATAATTTTCGGCGGATTCTTTGCCAATGCAAGCTCCCGCACATTGTTTGATTTGGTAGTGAAAACAGGCACTTTTGGTATTGTAAAGCCCTGCCAATTTTTGGCAAAGTTGGTGATGTTCGACCGCCTTGAACAAAAAATTTCGACCGTCTTCGGCAGTATCGAACATCATAACAGGTACATGAAAATCCAAATTTTTGGCTATTTCGAAACGCAGATAACCGTTTTCGTCAGGTCTGATAAACAAGCCATAATCTTTGGCATTTCGGCGTTGGGCGCGGTTATAAATGGGCTTAAATTGTTTAATTTCCTTTGATTCTTTCAACAAAGCTACCAGTTCGCTACCTGTAATTTCATAATCAATTCGGGCGATTCGGTTTTTCATTTCGAGGGCTTTGCGCGTAGCGGTGCTGTAGAAATGAGAACGAATCCGCTGTTGAATATTTTTACTTTTTCCAATATAAATTAAGTCATCATTTTCATCAAAAAAATAATAAACACCTGCTTCTTCGGACAGATCGTCAAGGGCTTTTCGGTCGAGGTTGGCGTGCAAGCCTGAAATGCCAAAATCGAGTTTTTGGAGAATTTCTTGTGGATTGGCGGCTAAGAGGCGCTTAAAAAGCTCGACCGTAGCCAATGCATCTCCTGCAGCGCGGTGGCGAGAATCGATCTTGATCCCAAGTACTTCACAAATATTTCCCAGACTGTAGGAACGATGTTTGGGGAATATTTTGCGGGCAAGTTTGACCGTGCAAAGCGTACTTCGGCTAAAATTTCCACCCAAACGCTTAAATTCGTGTTTAACAAACCAATAATCAAAATTGACATTGTGTGCCACAAAGACTCTATTTTCCATAATTTGGAAAATCTGTTTAGCCACTTCATAAAATTTGGGGGCGTTTTCGACCATTGGGTTCGAGATACCCGTCAGAGCAGTAATATACGGGGCTATAGAACGTTCAGGATCGATCAGTGTTTGGAATGATTCAATCACTTTTTCGCCATCAAAAACGAAAATAGCAATCTCGATGATCCGTTCGGTACGGTAGCTTCCTCCTGTGGTTTCGATGTCGACTATAGCATATTCCATTTTCGTAGTTTTTTTCCGTTTTTTGGAAAAAAAAAGTATCAATTTTTAAAAAAATTGATACTTTTTTCATTTGGATTAACTTTTTTTTAACGTTTGAAGCCTAATACAGCACCACCGCAAAAGCTGTGCGAGTCTTTGAAGGTAAATCGCAAATAATAAATTCCTGTTGCTTTGCAATGATATGTCCAGCCCGCATAGAATTTGTTATTATTAAAACTTGTCGCTAACTGTTCGCGTTTGGCATCAAAAAGCGTAACCACGATCCCTGTAGCACCATCGTCTTTTCCTTCCATAATTACCTTGTACTGCGTATCCTTGCTGAATACACAAGTGTATTCGATCTCTTTACGAATACCGCCTTTGCCATCAACTTTGAAACTTTTGATGAAGGTAAAACCTTCGGAAAGTTTTTTGAGAGCCATATTGCTATATAACTCCGAGTCGCACTGGGCAAAACTGGTATTGACAAAAGCCAAAAAGAATATAACAAGGCTTGATTTGAGAATATTTTTCATAAAAATTACTGTTTGTTAGACTTCCAAAAAATTAATTTGTCAAAAAAGCACAACAACTAACAAGTTTTCTTTTCTACCATTCGAAACGAAAAAGAAAGAACTTTATTAGGATTTTAGGTTATTTAACAATCTTGTTACGGATTGATTTGAGCAGGCTTGTGATACTTTCGAGGTCTTTGTCGTCTATCTCGACCGTAGTTTGACTACCCTGTTCGATAACCAATTCTCCATCTTTTTCGACCATCACCGACTGCCCTGGACTGACTACGATCTTCACACGAGCATAAATTTTGGCAAGTTCTTTCAAATCTTCGATCAAAGGACTAAAATTAGGCTTGGTTTTGTAGATGTCCAATACCAATAAAATTTGTTCCAAAGCTACTTTTTGCTCACCTATTTTTTCTTTTAATTTAGGATTTTTGCTTTTTTCATAAACCAAAGTGCTTAGGTACAAAGCCTCTACCCAGCCGCCTGTTAGGATCAGAATACTCAAATTTTCGCGTTTCTGCTCCTGAAGGTGTAGGTTGATTTGCTCAAAATTTTGTTGGGTAAGGGTAAGCAAAGAGTCAATGTTGTTGTTGGTTTGCGCCAAACGTTTGATCGTATTGTAGTCAAAAAACTGCCCGATATTCAAATCATCAGCCAATTTTTTAACCGAATTAAGAAAATCCAATACGTCTTGGTTTTTGTTGTAAAGGTTGGCAAAACCCAAATCTGTGCCATAAACACCCAAGTTCAGCGATTGTTTGAAACTGGTATTATAGTTCGAAACATAGGAAGGCGAACTTAAGTTGGATACATTGTACTCTGAACCTATCTCCTTGATTAACAACGAGATTTCAAGCGGTGCGGGGATCGATTGCAAGATGTCGCTAATGATTTCGCCCGACAGTTGCGGACCACCGCTATCTGCGGTATTCCCCTTGCCCTCATCTTTTTTCTTAAGCTCAGAGTCACTGCCGCCCGTACAACCCATGACAAAGGCAATACTTAATAGAAAAACATACAATATTTTCTTCATAACGCTTATACGTTTAATGATTAGCATTTTTGGTTTTAAGAGTCCAAAT
>JAAFHK010000362.1 GCA_013297565.1 Cytophagales bacterium | reverse complement strand
TTTCGTCCGTAAAATTTACTTTGGATTTGGAAGTAAAATACGCAAAATCAAGTTTTTGGTAGCCAAAACTTTCTTGAGCCTTTCCAAACGATTCGTTTTTGGGCATGGTTTTACAAGCTGCCAAAAAAACAAGAATGAGATAAAAAAAATATTTCATGTATTTTTTTAATATTAGAGTTTATGAAAACGCTGTAGCGTACCCTTTAGGGTGCGGTTAATTACTTGGTTTTCAATAAATTAGAAACACCCTAAAGGGCGTTACGCAAATTGTTCATAAACTTTATTTTAATGCTAAACTTTTGGAAAGTTTAAAATTTTCCAAAAGTTTAATTTTTTATGAAACCTACTGCATTAGCAAATACGCCTTGATAAATTCGTCAATTTCACCGTCCATAACGCCTTGTACGTTCGAAGTTTCGATGTCGGTTCGGTTGTCTTTGACAAGTTTGTAAGGGTGCATCACATAATTTCGAATTTGCGAACCAAAATCGATGCGTTTTTTGGTGCTTTCGACCTTTGCTTTTTCCGTATTTCGCTTCTCGATTTCCAATTTATACAATTTGGATTTCAACATTTTCATTGCCTTGTCCTTGTTTTGGATTTGCGAACGTTCCTGCTGACAATCGACCACAATGCCCGTAGGGTGGTGAAAAAGCCGTACTGCCGTTTCTACTTTGTTCACATTTTGCCCGCCTGCGCCCGAAGATCGGCGCGTTTCCCACGTAATATCCGCAGGGCTGATCTCGATCTGGATCGAGTCGTCCGCCATCGGATAGACATAAATCGAGGCAAAAGAAGTATGCCGTCTTTCGTTGGCATCAAAAGGCGAAAGCCGCACAAGGCGATGCACCCCAATTTCGGATTTGAGATAACCGTAGGCAAAATCCCCTTCAAATTCCAAAACAGCCGACTTTACGCCTGCCACCTCACCTGCTTGTCGGTCAATTTCGCGCACTGTATAACCGTTTTTTTCGCCCCACATCAAATACATACGCATCAACATTTCTGCCCAATCTTGGCTTTCTGTACCGCCCGCACCCGAATTGATCTCCAAAACCGCAGTCATCTGATCTTCTTCGTTGTTGAGCATTTTTTTGAGTTCGAGTTCGTTAATTGCTCTTTCGAGTTTTTCGGATTCTTTCCCAACTTCCGCTTCGGTACTTTCGCCCATTTCTAAAAACTCAAAAAGCACCTCAACATCATCAGCCAGTTTTTGGATTTTGTCGAAAGCATTTGTCCAAACCTTTATGGATTGAATTTTTTTAAGCATTTCTTGTGCTTTCTTGGGTTCGTCCCAGAAATTCGGCTCAAGCGTAATTTTTTCCAGTGCTTTTATGTCCTCTATCTTCGAATCGTAGTCAAAGATACCTCCTCAAAGCGTTCAAACGCACTTTTGTTTCTTTTAAATGGTCTTGGTTCATGGGAAATAGAATTGTTATGTAGCATAGACTTTAGTCTGTGCAAAAAAATGTTTTCACAAAGTTAGGAAAAGAAAAGCAAAGGAACAAAATTGCTTTTTCAAAGTCAAAAATGGACAAATCCGATGAATCAATATTTTTCATTTTTCATTTTCATTTTCTTTTTTTCAATAAATTCTTATGCGCAATCCTACGAAATTCGTTTTTTTTCTGCCAATTTCTTGAATAACAAGGTTTTACAAAAAATTATCCCTCCCAAAAATCTCTCTGATTCTTTAGAAGTTCGAAGTTTTTCTAAAATCGTTTTGCAAAGTTTTCAAGGCGAAGGGTATCTTTTGGCAAATGTAGATAGTTTGGTTTTTGAAGGACGAAAAGCCCGAATTTATATTGATTTAGGCGAAAAATGGGTTTGGAAAAAACCAAATACCGAAGATTGGCAAAAAGATTTATTGGCTTCTTTTTCGAGGCGCTCAGAGAAAATTTTGCAAAAAAACAGCCTTTCTTTTGCTCAAAAAAAGGAAATTGAAAAGGAAATCTTAAAATATTGGGAGAATCGAGGTTATCCTTTTGCCGAAATATGTTTTGAAAATTGGCAGATCGAAAACCGCCAAATTGGAGCAGATTGGCATATCGAGCCGAATACGTATATTAGGTTCGATTCGATTATTTGGGAAGGAGAAAAAAATATCAAAAGTCTTTTTTGGCAAAAATACCTGCGTTTTCAGCCCAATTTGCCTTTTAGCCAAAACAAAATTGACCAAATTCAAAAAATCTTGAACCAAACGCCTTATTTGAAACTCGAAAAACCGCTTACAGCCATTTTTCGTTACGAACGCGCTTATCCGTATATCAGGCTAAAAAAGCAGAAAATCAACGAAATAGACGGAATTATTGGCTTTTTGCCCAATTCTTCACAAACGGGGCGTTTCGTGCTTACGGGCAGAGCAAACTTGAAATTATACAATCTTTTCGGGACAGGTAAATATTTTCGATTGGATTGGCAATACCCAAAAGCCAATTCGCAGACTTTCAGGGCAGAATATAGGCAACCGAATTTATTAAATTGGCATTTGGATTTGCACGCCAAATTTCATTTGCTCAAAGAGGACAGCAGTTTTTTGAACGTGAGTAGGGGAGTGGCTTTCCAACTCGATCTCGCCGAAGGCGGCAAGATTCGTTTCGGAGTGGATTGGAATGAAAGCATCGCAACGGATAGTTTATTGAAAATCAATACTTTAGAAAAAAATCCGCTTGCTAATACAGAAGTTATCTTGTACGGTTTGGGTTACGAATGGCAAAATTTGGATAATTTTCTCTACCCTCGAAAAGGTTGGGAAATAAAAATCGATATAGGAATTGGTAATCGAAAAACACAAAAAAGCACCCAAATTTCTACAGATCGAAGTACGCAAATTCGGTTTCAAAGCGAAATAAGTAAATTTTGGGCTTTAGGGCAGAACGCCACTTTTCTGTTGAAAAATCAAACTGGTTTTTTGGAAAGTAAATCGCTGTTTATCAATGAATTATACCGTTTGGGAGGCTTTTCGATGTTGCGAGGTTTTAACGAAAATATTTTTTATGCTTCTCGCTACAGCTTAACAAGTTCCGAAATTAGGCTTTATTTTCAGGAAAATTCGGCAATCGGGGCCTTTGTGGATCAGGCTTTTTTGGCGTACGATTTGGAAAGCAAAAAACAGAGAGATCAGGCAACTGGATTGGGTTTTTTGTTGAGTTTAGGCACAAAAAGTGGTATTTTTAATTTTGCTTTAGCACTTGGAAAGTCTGGGTTTCAGCAGTTTGGTTTTAATCAAGCCAAAGTCCATTTTGGTTTTGTGAATCGGTTTTGAAAAAATCGTAAAACGAATACTCTTGTTCATTTTTTGTGGCGAACAAGAATGTTCGCCGTACAAATCCAATTTGATTTAGTATAATTCGAATTTCTTTGTATTTTTGAAACACCCAAATACGAAAATTAAATTTTTATATGGAAAATCCTGAATTGGAACGCCTTAACAAAACGCCCTTGAATCAGGGTTGGAAAAAATGGGGACCCTATTTGTCGGAAAGGCAATGGGGAACGGTGCGCGAAGATTACAGTGCGAACGGCGATGCGTGGAATTTCCTGCCCTACGAAAAGGCGATTCATACGGCGTACCGTTGGGGCGAAGACGGCATTGGCGGCATTTCGGATACCAAACAAAGACTTTGTTTATCGTTCGCTTTTTGGAATGGAAAAGATGCTTTTTTGAAAGAAAGGCTTTTTGGGCTGTCCAATCCCGAAGGAAATCACGGTGAGGACGTAAAAGAACACTATTATTACCTCGATTCCACGCCTACGCATTCGTACATGAAAATGCTGTATAAGTACCCACAAATGGAATTTCCTTATCAGGTTTTGCGCTACGAAAACAAGCGGAGAGGGCGTAGCGAACCTGAATATGAATTGATAGATACGGGAATTTTTGACCATAATCGCTATTTTGATATATTTTTGGAATATGCAAAGGCTTCGGAAGAAGATATTTTAGTAAAGATTACGATCCACAATCGGGCTAAAGAAAAAGCGAATTTACATTTTTTGCCTACGCTTTGGTTCAGAAATACGTGGAATTGGAATTACGAAGGTTGGGATTACAAACCGAATTTGAAAGCCTCTGAAAATAAATTTATTGACATACAAAACAAGGAAGTTGGCAATCGAAAATTGTACTTTGAAGGGAAACCCGAATTGCTTTTTTGTGAAAATGAAACTCGAAAAAATTCGCCTTTGGAAGAAAGCGAAAATTTGGCGGAGAAATATTACAAAGATGGAATCAACCAGTACATCACCCAAAACAACAAGAAAGCAGTCAATCCAGACAAACAAGGAACAAAAATGTCTTTGCGTTATCCGCTTCATTTTGAGGGTTTTGAAAGCAAAACGATCCGTTTAAGGCTTTCTGTTTCGGATTTTTTCGAACCTTTTAAGGATTTTGAGGAGATTTTTGAGAAAAGGAAAACCGAAGCGGACATTTTCTATGAAGATTTGCAGGAAAACGTCAAAAATACGGAATTGAAGCAGATTCAACGCCAAGCTTACGCAGGCATGATGTGGTGCAAACAGTATTATTATTACAATGTAAATCAATGGATCAAAG
>JAAFHK010000361.1 GCA_013297565.1 Cytophagales bacterium | reverse complement strand
TTTTTTATCGTTTTTATCACGCCTTGCTCATGGCGGTTTCTTTTGGCATAAGTGCCGTTTTGGTGGCTTTGTTGAAACATACGGTTTTTGCCAATTTTGATCGCCCTTTGAAATATTTTGGGGAAAATGCGGGTTTGCATCTGGTTGAGGGCGTAACGGTTCATTCCTATAACAGTTTTCCTTCGGGACACTCGGCAGAGGCTTTTGCGGTATTGGCTATGTTGAGTTTTCTGGTCAAAAACCAAAAATTAGGCTTGTTGTTCTTCTTTTTGGCGCTGATCATTAGCCTTTCAAGACCGTATTTGGTGCAACATTTTTTTATGGATACTTATGCAGGAGCAGGAATCGGGGTGCTTATCAGTAGTTTGGTATTTTATTTTTTCGAGAATAAAACGGATTTGAAAGAAAGAGATTTTTGGAATAGAAAATTGGGTAAGACGAAAAAATCATTGGAAAAATAATTTACCAAAAAAATCAAAACATTTGCAAGCGTTTTGGGGCGTTGAGCCGCAAACCAAAGGAGGCAAAAGTGGTTTTGTTGTCCCTCGAATTATCCACACTGTCCCAGTTTCGGTACGCCAAACGCAAATCCAAAAAGCAGTTATGAAACAGTTGCCACGAAGCCATCGCTTCTGCAAAAAGTAAATTGGTTTTGATTCCTTGCCCTGTTCTATTGTCGTAATCTTGTACCCGCGTGGTATTGTCCAAGAGAATATTTCCGCCCCAGTTTTGCCCTGCCGCATCATCTCCTAAAACCGAATACATCAATTTGCCAACAATTTGCAAGCGAGAAAAAGGTTGATACCGCACAATTCCCAAATATTCCGTAAAATTTGCCCCAAGCGGGTGAGCCAAAGCCTGTCGATAATGGGCATAATTCGAGAGTTCCGCATTGTTAAAATGCGAATACGTATAAGGTCTGACCAGATTCCATTCGGTCTGAATGTCCAAATTTTCGATCCCAAAGGCATTGATGTATTTAAAACCCAACTGACCCGCCTGTTTGTTTGCCCACCAACCTTTTCCCGACCGAATTTCACTAATCACAAATTCATCAATCACCAACTGACCGTATAACTGAAAACGCTGGAGGAAATTCCAACGAAAATCTGCCCCTAACAGCGAATTATCGGCACTTCCCAAATTCTGCTCAACCGAACGGTAGAAAATAATGGGGTTCAGATACGCCAAATCGAACGTGTCATTAATATTTCCATCTTTTCGAGCAAAAACCACTGATTCGAAGATTCCCAAAGTGAAATTTTTGAACAAATTGGCGGAAAGATGATGAAAAACAGCGTATTTTTTGGGATAAACCGTATTTGCTGAAAGCACATCTGCCGTAAGTTGGGCAAAAAGATTCGTATAATTCAGTTTCCAAACTTTGGTATTGAGTTTCAGGAACAAATAATTTCCTGAAAAATCCGACAGGAAAAGCGAACGATAGCCGTAACCAAAACTATGACGATCATGCCCAAACTGAAGGGAAATAGGCTTGAGAATATTAAAAGTAATGTAGCCTCGCGTAGTCAAAAAATCGACCGAACGGCGCTTGGGATCAGCCCATTCGTTTATTTTTTTCCAAAAATTTTCGTTTGGTACGGCATTCCACTCGGCAATTTTATTGCTAACATATTCAGGGAATAGGGCTTGATTTTCACCAATATACGTATAAAAACCTATTTTTTTGCTGATTATGCCTCTAATTTCAATGCCCCTTGTGTTCAAAAATGGATTTTCCGTTTCTCCGTTCCGCAAATTCCCTGTGCCGTCATACACCATATATTGTTTGCCTGTGTACAAATTCAAAACAGGATTTACGTGCAAGTCGAAGTGTTTGGTGCGAACTGCCACAAAATCGGATTTGGTTTTGTAGAAAGGTTGGTAGCGTAAAAAGCGAAAATTTTGCCAAAGGTTGCGGTTTTGGGTGCTGTCCGCCCATTCGGAATTGTCGTTGAGCAAATACAAAATATTAAAACGGTCGGTATCCGAAAGATCGGGGTCGGCTACAATGATCGAATCAGCAAGGGCGGCTACCCCTCTCCTACTGTAGGGTTTGACTACGGTAAAAATCTGTTCCGAAAGTTTGCCGTAAATAATTTCATAACGGTCTATAAGATGCTCATAATCAGGGTTTTGTGGAATAAAAGTGCTTGCCCCACTACTCATTTCCTCAATCTCCTCAATGGGCAATTTCGTTGGATAAATATCTTTTTCTTCAAAAGGAATGTATTTTTTTTCAACAGAAATTTTCGTTTTTTGTTCCGTTTTTGTTTCCGTTTTTTCCGCAATCGGTGGTTTATTTTCCATTTTTGGTACTTCTTTTTTTTCCAGAACTACAGGCTGTCCTGTATGATTCGTAGGTTTTTCTGTTTCGGTTTTTGGGTTTTCTTGCTTGGGAATCGTCCAATCGTTTGGGACTACTTTGGGATCGTCTTCGGCTGTTTTTTGATCTTTTCCTAAAAAACCAATCCATTTTTTAGCATTTGCGGCATTGATTAGTTCCTGATCTTTAGTTTCAAAATTATAATACAAAACCAAATCTGCACTTTTCAAAAGTTCGTCCGAGAGGCGGGCATTGTCGAGTCGGTTAAAAATTTTTTGAGGAGTAACCAAAAGTGGAACTTGTAATTGTGCAATTTGATCGGTGGTAAGCGCCGTAGCCCAAGCCCTAAATTCCCTAAGCCGTCCTTTGAAAAAATACTTATTTTCAAAACCATTTCCGCCTACGAACATTCCTTTTTCCGCCGAACCTTTGCAAATGCCTGTTTGGGTTTCATTTTCCTGCTTCCCATTCACAAACAGCCTAAATTTGCCAAATTCCCACACTATAGCTACATGATACCACTGATCGGCTTTCCATGTTTGGGTTTGGGACGTAATGACAAAAGTTTTGCCGTTATAATCACAATACGCCCCAATTTCGCCTTTTCCTGCATAGTTTAAAGAGATTCGAAAGCTGTTTCGTACCAAACCTTTGCCTACAACCATATCCATGCGCTGGGATCGGGAATCTAAATTTTCGCTTGGCGAAAAAGAAAATTCATAACTAAAAACACCATCTAAATCGAAACGATTTAGTTTGACACAATCATTTCCATCAAAAAGTAAGGCGTTCGATTGGGCAAAAGCAATTTGGAAAACTCCGAAAAGTACAATGAGTAAGGAAAAGGATTTTTTCATAAAAATTTTAGATCGTAATTTGATATTGCAAAATCCAAGAACCTTTAGTTCCTGTCGAAAGGGCTTGATTTTGCGAATTTAGGGAATAAGTCGGACGGTTTTCGTAATTTAAAGAAAGTTTGGCTCGGTGTTGATTGATCAACCAATTTATGCCCACATTCCACACATTTGTTTGCTGCCCTATCCGTTCCCAACGGGCGGAAAGCAAGGAAACGTAGGGTTGAAAACGATTTTGGAACAAAAAACCTGCCTGTCCGTACCAGAAACTGCCCGATCCGAACATGGGGTAGGCATTGCCAAAAGTTGCTCCAACTCCCGTAAATGCGTTCGTGGCTACTGTTCCTGAAGCAGGATTCATAAGCCCGTTATAGCGCAAATAATTAGTCCCAAAATTATAATTATAGTAACCCAAATGCGCTGAAATTGCCATTCCTGCCTTTTTTAAGGGCATATCTAAGAACGATTCAATTCCCAAAAGCAATATATCTTGATAAGTCGTATCGCTTTGATTCGCCTCTTTTCGCCACATGGCTTTATTTTGGCTAATTGCCCCGACTGCCACATTCCAAACTTTCTTTTTACCCAAAAAAGTCCCTGTCATGTAAGGCGTGTTGTGCGGTTCGTGTTCGAAAAACTGCCAAACCAAATAGGTCTGGTATTGCAAAGTGTGTCCTTTTTGCGTAAAAGTGGCGTTTTGGGAAAGCGGAGGCAAAACTTGCCCGTTGGAGGTAACAGGGAAAGGATTGCTGATGGAGAAACGATAATCCAATTTGCCGACTTGTCCTCTGAAAACCAAACTCAATTTGCGGGAAAATTCGTCCGTCTGATCCACGCTTGCCTGCAAAGTAACAGGTACGTCCATAGTCATAATAGTCCCGATGCTTGGTTGCGAAAAGCGCGAAAGTCCGTTCGCAATCGTCAATCCTGCCCCAATTTTGAGGGCATTCGACTGCGTTACTTTGTATTCACAAAAAGCATCATGAAAAAAAGTGGCAATTTTTCGGTTATTTCCCAAGTTATATTGGGCATTGAAATTATTTTGTCCGAATTGGAAATACAAAAACACCCGATCCGTAATTTGTCCAAACATTTGGATACGGGTGCGGCGCAAACCGATGTCGAATACCTCGTTCTGCCGTTCGTTTTCAATGGTCGTTCCTTCGTTGTTTTGGGTATAGCGTACCCAAGTTTGGTTCAGAAAAACAACCTGAAAAAAGCGTTTGCCGTCTTCGCTTAGGTTAAATTTGAGGGCTTCTTTGTCGGGTTGGGTTTGGGAAAATGCCAATTTAAGGCAAAAAAAGAGGAAAAAAAAGGAGAATATATTTTTCATACGAAATTTTTGAGTAGAAATAAGGTAAAAATTAACCCAAAACA
>JAAFHK010000360.1 GCA_013297565.1 Cytophagales bacterium | reverse complement strand
TTTTTGCGCGTCAGGGCATTGTATTGGAATTCGGTTTTATTTGCTTTGTATTTTTCTCGAATCGCTTCCAATTCTTCTGCTGTATCAAAAGCATAATAGGCTTTGTCTTCGTTTATGAGCCGCATGGCGTACTCCATGTACATTTCCTTGCGTTCGGACTGCCGATACGGTGAGAATTGTCCGCCGTTCCATGGGCTTTCGTCAAGTTCGATTCCCAGCCATTCCAAAGATTTGCGGATATATTCTTCAGCCCCTTCCACAAAGCGCGTTTGATCGGTGTCTTCGATTCGCAAAATCATCACCCCACCGTGCTGTCGGGCAAATAAATAATTATACAGTGCCGTTCGCACACCGCCAATGTGCAAAGCACCCGTAGGACTTGGGGCAAAACGAACTCGTACTTGTCGGGTCATATTTTTCTTGTGTTGTTTTAATTGGGCAAATATACAGAGGTTTTAATAAAAATTAATTTCGCTACTGAAAATAGTTTGATAATCAAGGCTTTATGCTATTTTGGTTTTGGGCTTTAGCTTGGCTCGAAGGCTTATAAGGTTAATTTTTTGCAATGAAAAAAAATAACCTTAAATTTACTTTTTCAAATTGTCCGTTTTTATATGTCATTACGCTATACCTTATTATTTTTTCTGCTCTTATGGGTAGCCGAACTGAAAGCCCAAAAAAGACTCATCGATGATATATCTTTGGGACTTGGCAGACCTTTCGAGCAGTTAAGCATCAAGCATTGGACTGTCGAACAGGGCTTGCCCTTCGATGCCTTTCTTGATATTAAGCAAGGTTTGGACGGTTATATTTATTTGGCGGGTTATGACGGACTTGTTCGCTATGACGGCAATACTTTCAAACATTTCGAAAAAGCCAATCAGACTCCTTTGCGCGGCTTACCTGTCTATAAAATGTTGGTTTTTTCCGATTCTTCTTTATGGTTGGCGGGTATTTTTGAGGGGCTTTTGGAATACAAAAACGGTGTTTTTAAGGTACATACCAATCCCAAATGGAAAAAACAGCTATCTTTTGCCAATATTTTCAAAATGAATAAAACGCAGTTTTGGGCAATCACTACCACAGGAATCAATCTTATATTCGATACGGAAAGCAAAAAATTTATTGAAATCAAACACAAAGAACTGTTCGAAAAACGCCTAACGGATTTGCTATGCGACAAGGAAGGAAATATATGGGCTTTTGCGGCGGAAAATGTAGTTTATTATTATCAAAACCAAACTTTGAAAATCTTGGGCGAAAAAAATGGTTTGAACAAAGCCATTAACGTAGAAAGAGGTTATGAAGATTCGAGAGGGACAATGTGGATAGGGACGAGTCAAGGATTGTATTATTGGGACAAGAAAAAGGAGTATTTTGAGCCAATTAAGGAATTAAAGCAAAATTACATCAAAGCGATTTTTGATGATAAGCAAGGAAATTTATGGATTGGGACTACGGAAAGAACATTCCGTATGAAGCTATCGACACGCCAAATAGAGATAGTACCTGAAGACGATCTTTTCGACACCTACGGTTTTGTGTTGGATCACGAAAAAAGCCTCTGGGCAGTTACCTATAGGCGTGGAATGTGGCACATTCGTTCGGGCTTGTTTTCGTCTTTCAATACCAATCACAACCCCAATAACAAGGAAATTGACTATATTATGCAAGATTCTAACCAATATTGGATTGGGACGGGCAATAAATTGATGAGTTTTGAATCGGTTGAAGGTTTTAAAAATTATCCTTTGAAATATGAAATAAAATCGGGTATGCGACATATTTTTAAGGATAGCAAAAAAAATCTGTGGTTGGCAACTTATACAGGCGTGATCAAAATTGCCCCAAACGGCAAACAAACGCTGTACGATAAGAACAATATTTTGGGGGCTAATTTTACACGCCATTTTATGGAAGACGAAAAAGGGCGTATTTGGATTGCTACGCACACGCATGGCATTATTATTTTTGATCCTGAAACCGAAAAAATAACTTTTTTGGACAAAAATAAAGGTTTGGCTTCCAATTTTGTTATGTCAATTAGACCAGATGCCGAAAAAAATATTTGGGTTGGGACGAACAACAACGGTTTTAATTTGATAGATAAAAATGGCAATATTAAACACTGGAACAAAGAAAATGGGCTTACGGAAAATGTGGTTTTTAATATCAAAATCGATTCCCAAAAAACCGCTTGGATTGCGACCCAGCAGGGCTTGAGCCGCCTGAAAAATGGCAAAATTACCAATTACAAGCTCAATTATGCGACAAGTATTTTTGATATTATTGAAGATCACAAGGGTTATTTTTGGTTGCCGACCAATACAGGCATTTTGAGAGTTGCCAAGCAAGATTTTGAGGCTTTTGACCAAGATTCAACTTTCCAAATCAATTGGAAACTGTATGACAAAGAAGATGGTTTGCCAAATGATGCCTGTAAAGGCGCTCGCCACGCCTACCAAGACCAGAAAGGAAATATATTTGTTCCCATGACCGAAGGGCTGGCTATTATCAAACCCAATTATGTGAGTGAAAATAAGCAAATTCCGCAAATCGATATCAACGAAATGTGGGTAAATGATCAAAGTTTGGAACTGAAGGAACATATTGTTTTAAAACCTGATCAGCACAGGATCGTCATTGGTTTTAGTGGCTTGAGCTTCATAGACCCCACCAAAATGAAGTTTAAGTTCAAAATGATTGGGTATGATACGGATTGGAACGTGGCAAACAAAGATCGAAAAGCCATTTATACCAATTTGCCCGCAGGAACTTATATATTTCAGGTCATAGGGTCAAATAATGACGGATATTGGAACGAGAAAGGTGATACCCTACAAATTATTATTCTGCCTTTTTGGTGGCAAACTTGGTGGGCAAAAACGCTGTTTTTGGGCTTTATTGTGGGAATTATTTTGTTTTTTTATACATGGCAAATTCATAGGATTGAAAAACAAAAAATAGAATTGGAACAGCAGATTCGGCTAAAAAATGTGCAAGTAATTGAGAAGAACACGGAACTACTAATCCAAACTGAAGAACTCCAAAAAACCCATGCAGAGGTTTTGACACAAAGGGACACACTCAAAAAATCTTACGAAAATATTGCTTTACTAAGCGAAATTGGCAAACGAATTACCGCAAGTTTGGAAATAGACGGCATTTTGGAAGCGGTTTATTACGAAACCAATAAAATTATGGACACCAGCGTGTTTCTTATTGGGCTTTATGAACCTGAACAGGAAGCAATCCTCACCCATGTTTTTGAGGAAAAAAAACGCTTGCCCAATTTTCACTTTCACCTCACCGAAACAAGCCGCCTTGCCACTTGGTGTTTTGTGAATCAGAAAGAAATTTTCATGAACGACTGCCCAAATGAATGGGAAAAATATGCAGGCGTTCCGCAACCTGCGGCAAAAATGGGTAAAAACCCCGTTTCTTTGCTGTATTTACCTTTAGTGCAAAACGAAAAAAGGATTGGTATTCTTTCGGTTCAAAGTTTTGTAAAAAATGCTTACAGCCAGACCGATCTTGGTTTTTTAAGAAATATTGCCGTTTATATCACTATAGCGCTCGAAAATTCGGCGGCTTATCGGGAACTTCAATCAACCCTAAATCATTTGAAGCAGACCCAATCGCAACTCGTTCAAGCCGAAAAAATGGCAGGAATAGGCACGCTAACCGCAGGAATTGCGCACGAAATTAATAATCCGATCAATTTTGTCAAGAATCATATCGGAAATATCGAGGCAAATTTGGCAGATATTTTGGCAGTAGTAAAACTGTACGAAAGTATTACACCCGAAACGGTCGAAGCTAAATTATTGGAAATCAAGGCTTTAAAAAAGAGTCGAGAATTTGATATAGCTATTGAGGAAATGGATATTTTGATACAGGGGATTCGGGAAGGCGCAAACCGTACCGCCGAAATAGTGAAAGGTTTGCGAACTTTTACCCGCTTGGACGATCAAGTCATGAAAGCGGTTAATTTGCACGAAAACCTTGATGCTACCTTAATGCTTTTGAAAAATCAGTATAAAGACCGAATCCAAGTCATCAAAAATTATGGCGAAATGCCGCTTATTGACTGTTTTATTGGCAAAATCAATCAAATTTTTATGAACTTGCTTTCCAACGCCATGCAAGCCATTGAGGAAGAAGGAACGATTACGATCACAACAGAATTATTAAATCTTGAGGGTTTTGAAAACCTTCAGGGTTTGGGAAAAGATTTGCAAGGTGTGGTACAAGTAAAAATTCGAGATTCAGGCACAGGTATTCCAGTGGAAATTCGAGATCGGATTTTTGAACCTTTTTTTACGACCAAAGATGTAGGCTTGGGAACAGGTCTGGGACTCTCGATCAGTTTGGGTATTGCTCGAAATCATGGTGGGGATTTGACTTTTACAAGCGAAATTGGGCAAGGAACAGAATTTGTTTTGACTTTGCCTATATAATTGAAACGAAAATGGTTTTGCTCTGTAGCATAGGTTCGTAGCCTGTGTAGGCACAGGCTACGAACCTATGCTACCAAAAATTCACTTTGGATTGAGTATAA
>JAAFHK010000036.1 GCA_013297565.1 Cytophagales bacterium | reverse complement strand
CTTACTTTTGAACCAAACGTAGAAGTTTTAGCGGCGAAGGAAATAAACAAAATAGATGCGATTAGCGTAGATGAAATTTTGGCTTACGTTTTCAATACGGCATCGAGTGGGGATTTCGAGGTTCGGCGCAACCCCCGCAACAAACAAGAACTTTCGTTTCGAGTCAAATCTTCGGCAGAGTCCTTTCCTTTTGCTTTGATCAAAATAGGCGATATTCGGGCATTTGAACGGAATAATTTGGCGGATTATAGCATAGAGGAGGAGTTTGGTAATTCGAACCATTTCGAGAATTTGGACAACAGTTCGATCAATATTTTGATGGGCAGTCGGGCGTTCTACGAAGGTTGGGACAGCACACGCCCCAATATTATTACTTTTATCAACATTGGGACACAGACGGAAGCCAAAAAATTCATTTTGCAGTCGGTAGGGCGCGGCATACGGATCGAGCCTGTTCGGAATCAGCGCAAGCGTTTGGCGTTCTTGAACGAATCACCAAAAGACGAAAAAGAGAAGCAAGTATTTGAAAATCAATTAAATACGGTTCGGAGTTTGGAAACTTTGTTTGTTTTTGGGACAAATAAAAAAGCCATTGCAACGGTCTTGCAGAGTTTGCAAGATTCGGACAGCGAACAAGAACATCTTTTGCCTTTTTTCCAAAAAAACGATTTCGAAATGCCGCTTTATATCCCAAAATACAAAACGGAAAAAGCGACAAAAGAACGAAAAAGGATCAGACAAAATATTCATGCGGACGATTGGGCGGTTTTTGATGATTTGGTTCGGGAAAGCGCTCCGCTAAATTTGGTTTTGAATTATTATTTGAGCTACGATCAGGTACAAATTTTGATCGAGAAACACGCCAAAAAAACGGAATATTTTACGGAAACTCAAGAGGGGAAATTGGGGCGGATCGAGTTGCTACTTCGTTATATTTTGAACTATCAGGAAACCGAACAGGAAACGGTCGAGGGTTTTGTGCCAGTTTCCGACCAGATCAAGCATTATGAACAGATTAGCGTCAGGACTTCGCTAACAGGATCGGCAAGTTCGATAGAGTTTGCGCGTTTGGGCGAACTTCAGGAAGCCATAAAAAATGTGGCAAAAAATAAAGTACCTATAGACGAAGTCGAAATAGATCGTTTGTTTGATGAAGGCAAAATCACAAAACAGGAATACAAGGAAAAAATAAAAAAAATAGGCGAGAAATCTGGGAAAGATACCGAAATTTTTAGGAACAGGCTTACAAACGACCAAGTCGAGATCAAAAACTTAGCAAACCATTATTATTTTCCTTCGATAGTTGCCCAAAAAGATCGGGTTGCTTGGCTGAAGCACATGGTCGATGAGCAAAGCGAAGTGGAATTTTTGAAGGCATTGGAAAAACTATTGGCACAAGAAAATCATTTTTTTAGCCAATTTGATTCGTGGCAGTTTTGCAAAATCAATCATCATCTGGACAAGGATATTCGGATTCCGTACATGAACCCAAGTATTGGAAAACTCAATTTCTTGCCCGATTTTGTTTTTTGGTTACAAAAAGGCACAGATTATCACCTGCTTTATATCGATCCCAAAGGTACAGGTCGCCAAGAATACCAGTACAAAGTGCGCGGTTATCGTGATATTTTTGAGGAAAATGGCGAACCTAAGAGTTTTCAGCACGAAGGAAAAAATATTAAAGTTCATTTGCGTTTGGTAACGACCGATCTTGGCGTTTTTGACAAAGACGATCCTTACAAGAAATATTGGATCGAAAAGGATCATTTCGGTATTAAACTTTAATTTAGACTCTAAAACAAACTTTTTGTTTGTTTTTTGTGGCGAACAAAAATGTTCGCCGTACAAGTTCATTTTTGATTAGGTTTTTGGGAAGTCATGACTTACTTTTTAACCTTAATTTGCTCCTCTGTTTTCCCAAAGCGGCGTTCTCTGTTTTGATAATCGAGCAGGGCTTCGTATAGGTTTTCTTTTCGGAAATCAGGCCAGAGAATATCCGTAAAAAAAAGTTCGGCATAAGCAAGTTGCCAAAGAAGAAAATTACTAATCCGCATTTCACCGCTTGTTCGGATCACGAGTTCAGGATCGGGAATGTGGTGCGTGTTTAGGTATTCGGCAAAGACCGAATCGGTAATTTGGGTAGGGTCGAGTTTGGCAGTTTTTATGTCTTGGGCTATAGTCCGCACTGCATTGAGGATTTCCCAGCGCCCGCTATAGCTCAATGCCAAAACCAGCGTCATGCCTGTGTTTTTTTGGGTTTTCCCCATAGCTTCCTCAAGACTTTCTTGGCAGTTTTTAGGCAAAATATCAAGATTTCCGATTGCCGAAAGTTTGATGTTGTTTTTCATCAAAGTTGGCGTTTCGTTTCGAATGGTAGCAAAAAGCAGCTGCATGAGGGCATTCACTTCCTCTTTAGGTCTGTCCCAGTTTTCGGTAGAGAAGGCGTACAAGGTCAAAAATTTTACGCCAAGTTCTGCCGCCGCTTCCGAAATATCGCGCACAGCCTGAATAGCGTTGCGGTGTCCAAAAATACGTGCCGCCCCTTTTTTCTTTGCCCATCTGCCGTTTCCGTCCATAATAACGGCTATGTGTTGGGGGATATTTTCCCGCTTTATTTGTTCTTTTAAACTCATATTGTGTGTTACCGAAGTGCTAACAAAATTGGGCGCAATTTACATATTTGTATGGTTTTGTTTTCCAAATTGTATTTTTTTTAATTATACTGAAACTAAACTGGTCCTTGGTAGTAAAACGAATATTCTTGTTCGTTTCTGGACGAACAAGAATGTTCGCCGTACAAAAGCATTACCCTAATTTTGTAAAATTTATACCTTGCACAAATGTACTGTTAAATAGGCTTGGCTTAGCCAAAAATTCTCTCTTGTCCAAACTTTTTGAACGGCATAATTATGCACTTGGGTTGAAACTTTCATTTTTGCGAAGCCTTTTTCTTGCGAATATTTTTGGGTATAGCGAATAATATCACCGTAGATTCCGCCTCCTTGGGCTTCTGGCATGACTCCGTACAGTACGCCTTCGCTATATTCTGTCCCAAAACCGCAAGTAGCAAAACCAATCCAGTTTCCTTGTTTTCGGATCAGAAACGTAGTTTTTTCTGCCCCCGACGGCTTTACGTATTCCCTTGCCCATTCCTGATAACCTGCCAAAATGTCTTTTTTGTCCAAATACGGATTGGCGTGATAATGATTGACGTAATCTTTGAAAATAGTAGCCACCATGCCATCAAGCAAAGGATAATGAGCAGAAGTGCAAATTTCAAAATCCAATTCGTTTCGCAAAGCGGGAACTTGTATCTTGTTCAGATCGGCAGTATAATAAACCAAAGTATCGGCTACGATCATTTCCAAACCCAATTTTTGCAATTCGAAAAGGCGGTTTTGCCATTCGACAGGCAAACGAAAAATATAAATTTGGGCTTTATTTTCATGGAAAATCTTGATTATTTCGTCGGGCGAGAAAACAGGCAACACTCCGTCCCTAAAAACCCGCAAGCCAAAACGCTTACTTTCTACTTCCGAATATTTCATAATTTTCTGAAAAGGCTTGTTTTGTTGGTAAAAAACAAAAATACAAGCAAAGATAAAAGATTGTTTTATCAAGTTATACTCTTTTTTTTATAATTTTGCAACCCAAGAGGGCTTTGTGTAAGTCCTGTTTTGGAAACCCATTATAAAAATAGGAATTTTAAAATGATACATTTGAAAATAGTAAATTTTATTGCTTTGTTTTTTTTGGGCTTTTTGTTAAGCACTTGCGGTGGGGCAGAGGAGGAGTTGGGACGAAGCATCGAGATAATTGTGGTCGATGCGAAAGGAAATACCGTAGAAGGAGCAAGCGTTACGCTCTACGAAAGAGAGGCGGATTTTGCCAATAATCGCAATCCGCTGACCGAACCACTGATCACCAACGAAATAGGTTCGGCGAATTTTAAAGGGCTTAATGCCTTGCTTACAAACTGCCATTTCAGTGTCGAAAAGGGCAGATTGAATAACTGGGGCGGGAAAATCACTTCTCGTCTGGTTGATGACAAGATTCGCATTGTGGTCAGAGTTGAGGAGTCACTGGCAACTTTGATAGCGGGACGCTACGGCAAGCGCTGGCGACAACTCTACCAAAAAATAGGTTTGGGCGATCCTTTTACCCAGCCTTGTATGTCTTTCCAACTCATTCACGTTTTCAAACGCACCATGCAATACGATTTGTTTATTCCGCCCGATTGTAATGGAGGAAGGGAAGAACAGCGTGGAACTGACGAATGGGAGGTAAATCCACGCAATACTGGGATCAATCTTGGTTCGCAATACCGTCCTTCGAGCCGCAGAATTACGACCATGATCGAGCTGACCGAAAAAAGCATGAAGTTTTTTTATTTTCCACTGAACAATCCTGACGGACTCCGCATCGAGGAGGCTTATGTAGCCTTTGATTAACGAAAAACATAGTTTTTAACAAATATACTTCACGAAATATGCTGCAGCGTTTTTTTCAAATATCTTGTTTTTTGTTCTTGGCGGCTTGCCAAACAGGTACGCCTGAACCTGAACTGCCACCTATTGAGATTGTAGTCGTTGATGACCAAGACCAGCTCATTCAAGATGCAACAGTTACTTTTTTTCTCACCGAACAGGATTTCGTTAATAATACCAATCCCTTGGGCGGTACTTTTTGGAAAACGGACAAATTTGGGCGTATTGTTCTTGATGAATTGGATCGGACTATTCCTGTTTATTATATGAATGTGGAAGCCGCCGAATACAATAACTGGTCGGACAAAGTAGAGCTTCGCTGGTCAAACAATCCCAAACGGATAGTTATCCAAATCAAGCGTTCGATTTCGAATTATTTGGCGGGGCGCTCAAGCCGAAAATGGAAGCAAGTTTCCCAAACCATCAACGGAGAAATTTTTAAAGATTGTTCTTTTCGCCAAAATGTGAGTTTTAGCCGCAAAAAACGTATGTTTAGTTATATTCCTGCCGATTGTACGCCAACAAAAGTAGAATTTCTGCTTCGTGAAGAGCCTTGGGCAGAATTGCCTGGCAGTTATTTACTTTTGGGTGATCCAGCAAGTCCGAATGGCGGCTTGACGGTGACTGTTTTGGAAGCCAATAATAAAACGTTTAGGTATAGCTATCAACCCATTCGAAATGGACAGCGAATTACAGTAGTTAATGATTATGAGGTAGTTCAGTAAGAAAAATATATCTAATTTCGAATGTTTGCTATTTTTCAATATGCCTTGCTTTCTCTTTCGCGCCGCTGGAAAAAACAAATTGCTTTAGGCTTGATTTACACGCTTGTTGTAGCATTTTTGGCTTCTGTGGTTTTTTTTAGTGCGGCTTTGCGCTTCGAAACTCAAACAATCTTGGCAGATTTGCCTGAACTTTGGGCGCAAAAAATACAAGGAGGTAGATTAGTGCCTTTGGAACAAAAAACAGCCGATTCTTTAGCAAACTTTAGAGGAATCAAGCAAGTTTTGCCGCGCATTTGGGGCTATTATTTCGATTCGCCAACGGGCGTGCTTTTTACTGTTATGGCAACTGATTCGGTTTTGGATAATGGCTTGGTCGAATACGAAAAGATCAAAGCCTTAGACTCGAACGAAGTGCTTGTTGGGACTGGGCTTTTGGCGATGCGGCATCTGCAAATTGGTGATTTTCTAAGCATTTCTGAAGGCGAAGGAGAAATTAAAACCTTCAAAATTGTTGGTGTTTTTCGTTCCGAATCTGATTTGATTAGCCGAGATTTGCTCTTGTTTAATTCCCAAACTGCCCGCCAATTATTGGGTTTGAAACCCGAAGAAATCACCGATTTGGCATTGCGAATCCATAACTCCGATGAAGTAAATAATCTGGGACGTAAAATAGACGAGGCTTTTCCGAGTCTGCGCGTGGTGAGCAAACGCCAATTACAAGCAAGTTATCAAACCGCTTTTGATTGGCGCGGTCGGCTGATGCTCTATGGTTTTTCGATGAGTTTGATGGCGTTTTTGGTTTTGGCTTTTGAGAGGGCTGCGGGTTTGAACAACGAAGAACGCCAAGAAGTTGGTTTGTTAAAAGGTTTAGGTTGGCGGATCACAGATGTGCTACATTTGAAAATGTATGAAGGTTTGATCATCAGTCTAAGTGCCGCATTATCAGGTATTTGCATGGCTTATCTTCATGTTTTTGTTTTTGATGCTCCTTTACTCAAATCGTGGCTGGTCGGCTGGTCGGTTTTATACCCCAATTTCCATGTAAGCCCTCAAATAGACCTTGAAAGTATTTTATTAATTGCCTGTTTTTCATTGATTCCCTACCTTGCCGCTACGCTGATTCCTGCATGGCGTGCTTCTCTTACCGAACCTTCCGAAATTTTGAGAGGATAATTTATTATTTTTTTGTATTTTTGTCCATCAAAACGAATTTATTATTGCCTTGCAAACTTCTACCAAACATATTCTTGACACGCCGATCCAATTCCTGAAAGGCGTAGCCACAAGCCGAGCAAGTATCTTAAATACTGATTTACAGATATTTACGTTCAAAGACTTGCTTACCCATTTTCCGTTCAGGCATGAGGATCGTTCCAAATTTTACCCTATCGGGCAACTCACAGAGGATTTTCCTGCGGTCTATATTCGCGGCACGCTTTCGAATGTACAGTTGCAGGGCGAAGGCTCCAAAAAGCGTTTGACGGCTATTTTGCAAGATGCAACAGGTATGGTCGAATTGGTTTGGTTTCAGGGCATCAAGTGGATTCAGCCCAAAATGGCAACTGGACGGGAATATGTTGTTTTTGGGAAACCCAATATGTTTGGGCGCAAATTCAACATTTCGCACCCTGAAATCGATTTGGCAGAAAGCTACAAACCGACCGAATATGCCCTACACCCTGTCTATAATATTTCCCAAAAAATGCGAAATGTTGGCTTTGATAGCAAGCAAATAGCTGGTTTGGTCAAAAATTTATTAGAAACCATTGGCGATCAATTAATAGAAAATTTGCCCGAAGAATTGGTGCGGAAATACAATTTTATTTCTCGAAAAGAGGCATTTCATAATTTCCATTTTCCTCGAAGCTTGGATTTGTTGAAAAAAGCAACAGCAAGACTAAAGTTTGAAGAACTGTTTTTTATCCAATTAAAACTTTTAAGAAAGAAACAGACCCAAAAGGCAAATTTTAGTGGTCAAATTTTCCAAAAAGCGGATTTGCTAACTACGTTTTATAAAGAACATTTGCCTTTTGACCTTACAAATGCCCAAAAACGGGTAGTCAAAGAAATTTACCATGATTTCCGAACAGGTCGGCAGATGAATCGACTTTTGCAGGGTGATGTGGGTAGCGGAAAAACCATTGTGGCGTTTATTTGTATGCTTTTGGCAATTGATAACGGCGCTCAAGCCTGTTTGATGGCACCAACCGAAATCTTAGCGGATCAACATTTTAACGGTTTGCAAGTCTATGCCAAAAGTTTGGGAATTACGATTGCTAAACTCACAGGTTCGAGCAAAACTTCGGAACGCCGCACGATTCATGAATATTTGAAATCGGGTGAATTGAAAATTTTGGTAGGAACGCACGCTTTGATTGAGGACGTAGTGCAGTTCGAAAATTTGGGTTTGTGTATTATAGACGAACAGCACCGTTTTGGGGTCGCACAAAGGGCGAAACTGTGGCAAAAACGCAGTAAATCGGAATATCCGCACGTTTTGGTGATGACCGCTACGCCGATCCCTCGTACGCTTGCTATGACGCTTTATGGCGATCTCGATGTGTCGGTCATTGATGAGTTGCCCGCAGGACGCAAGCCGATCCAAACTTCGCACCGCTACGAAACAAGCCGTTTGGCGGTTTTTGGTTTCCTAAAAAAACAAATAGAAGAAGGGCGGCAAGTGTATATCGTTTATCCATTGATCGAAGAATCGGAAACCCTTGATTATAAGAACCTTATGGACGGTTATGAAAGCGTTTGTAGGGCGTTTCCTGATGTGCCTGTGAGCATAGTTCATGGCAAAATGAAGGCGGCGGAAAAAGATTATGAAATGCAACGTTTTGTAAGAGCCGAAACGAAAATTATGGTGGCTACGACCGTTATCGAGGTTGGCGTAAATGTACCTAATGCAAGCGTTATGCTGATTGAAAATGCAGAAAAATTTGGACTTTCACAACTGCACCAACTTCGGGGTAGGGTAGGGCGTGGGGCAGATCAATCTTATTGTATTCTGATGTCGGGATATAAAATAAGTGCCGAAGGGCGAATACGGCTGAATACGATGGTCGAAACCAATAATGGGTTTGATATTTCGGAAATGGATTTGAAACTGCGGGGACCTGGTGATTTGTCAGGCACGCAACAAAGCGGCGTTGTTGATTTGAAACTAACGGATTTGGCAAAAGATCAGCGAATATTGCAGGAAGCCCGCCAAACGGCTCAAGAAATCCTACAAACCGATCCGACTTTTTCGAAACCCGAAAACCTGCCTTTGAAGCAATATTTGGAACAGAATGCTCCGAAGAATCAGGAATGGGAAAAGATAAGTTAGGAGAGATTTAGAAAAAAAAGCCCAAAGTGTATAGTTTTCTAAGTGGAAAAAAATTAAAAACGACAAAAACTGCCAAAATGAATGAAAATAATAAACCCAATAAAATTCGCTGAAGATTCATGTGGTTTTTGGGAAAAATAAAAGGGCAATCTACGAAATTGCCCTTTTATTTGATTACAAATTTGCCAAAACTTTATCATTTGATTCTTGCTCTCAATGCCTAACTTCTTGAGTCGATTTTTCCATACGAAATTTAGAAAACTTGTTCGCTAATATGTTTTAACAACAAACTCAAAGTTTCTTTTTTGATTTGGCTCATCTTTTTTATCAATTTCTTTTTCATTGAAAAGGGCGAGCAAATGGCAACGCACTTGGCTCGGTTTGTCTAAAGGTTTGGTAAGCATTCCATGAGTCAATTCGAAACTAAAATTATCTCGAATTTTAGAGGAACTAATCATCACACCAATATAACAGTCTTCGGTTTCATATACTTCTTGGTTCGAAATAATCACTGCGGGGTGCGGTTTAAATCCTTCGGGTAGCGGAAAATTGACCAATACAATATCGCCTTGATAATACATAATTACTTGTCTTTAAGTGAGTTAATCATATTTTTTTGTGAAATTGTTTTGGTGTGTTCTACCAATTCGCCCTCGATAATTTTCAATAAATCTTTTCGAAATTGTTTGAGAGAACCGATCAATGCTTCGAAATATTGGCGAACTAAGGTATTGCCAAAATAATCGAAGGTCTGTAATTTGTTTTGCATTTTGGAAAAATCTTGTAAAGCCGCATAAATCGCATTATAAAATTCTTCGAGTTCGGTTGCGGAAAATTCGGCAAATTGTGCTTTTTCGCTTTGTAGGCTAAACAAAAAACCTTTCAAAGCCAAAACCAATTCGTGGATTTCGGTTTCGTTAGGGATTTCTAACTCGCTTGTCCCCACAAAACAGACCATTTTATGGCGAATAAGCGGAATTTCTTGAGGAATATACATACAAAATTTAGGATTTAGACAAAGTTAAGCATTTACTTGCTAAAAAGCAAGTTTTGGAAGGCAATTATCAGATGGGAAAAATGTTTTTCAGAAAAAATAAAAAAAGCCCTTGTGGAAGGGCTGAAAGAGGGTTATTGAGATTACAGTTTTCAAAAATTACCATAATACAAATGCGGAAACAAGCAAAATAATTACAGAACCTACTACAGATATAGTAGTATAGACACCATGACCGCAATGAGGGCAATCACCCCAAACGGGACTCTTATGCCCATCACAATAACGTTTGCCACATCTACTGCACTGAAACGTCTTATGACCTTTAGTAGTAGAATTGCAATAAGAACATGACGACACTTTGTTAGCCATAACTATAAAAATCCTACGTTACGTTTTCGGAATACGCCCTACTTTGTAATCCTGTGTTCGGGGTTTCAGGTATATTGTTAAGGAGATGTTTGAATAGTAAAACTTATAAGCCTTACGTCTTTAACATTTCCTAACAAAACGGGTCCGTGAGGCGACTTCTCACGGTCTTTCAAAATTTCAAAAAACTGTTCTCGTGTAAGTACACGATTACTATAACAAACAGTGGCACTTGTTCTAACCCATTTATTAGGATCATCATTTCTACCGCAGTATTGAAATTCGGCTACATACTCAACTATTGATACCATAAAATATTAGTAATTACTATCAGTGAAATAACAATGCCCAAGAAATATTTTTAATTTCGAGAAGATTGCCTTAGTATCTTTTATCGAAATCATTAATAATGAAAGTACAACAACCGCAAGAAATTTTATCAAATTTTTTTGCAATGAAATCTAATAAAATTACCTTTGCAAAGATAGGGTACAAAGGCTATTTTTAGCACCCAATTTTATTAGCTATTTTTTCAATTTAATTGGTATTTTTATGAATATTGGCGAAAAAATCAGAGAGTTTAGGACAAGAAAAGGGCTTACTCAAGAGGTAGTAGCCGACAAACTCAAAATGTCTTTGAGTAATTACGCCTACATAGAACAAGGAAAAGTCAATGTCAATATTCCCAAATTGGAAAAAATAGCCCAAATATTGGAAACGGATATTTTTGAATTATTGAGTTTAGGCGAAAAAAATGTATTTTATATTCCTCAAAATACAAAAAATGGCGTAAATAATGGCTATGTTATTAATAATAACTTACCTCAAGAACTAACCCACGAAATCGAAAAACTGCAAATCCACCTTAACGCCAAAGACGAGAAAATTAGTTTTTTGGAAACTCGCATCAAGGATTTAGAAGTACTTTTGGCGGCTTATAAGCAGAAATAAGAATAATTGTAACATAGGCTTTAGCCTGTGAATGTATTGATTTCAATAAGTTACGAAATAATCACAGGCTAAAGCCTATGTTACAATTTCTATTTGATAAAAAATATCAATCAAAATGCAATAAAAACCTCGCAAAATTCTAAAATCTTGCGAGGTTTTATTTTTATCTTGGCAAAAAGTTCTTTATTTCGTATTCTTCAACGTAAATACCTATCGAAGCATCAAAATCGGTTTCGCCCCAACGTTCGAAAGTAATAAATTCGTTGCCTTCCGTATCTACGAAATTCCAGCTCACAAATTCATACCAAACTTCCTCTTTTTCCGCCAAATCTCGGAAAGCGCCCATGCTTGTATTTTTTCGCAAATAGGATTTTCCTTTGTAGCTTAGGCGTTTTGGCGGTTCGTCTGTATCGACCGTTGTATCAATCATTTCTTGCCCCAAATCCGTTAATTTTATTTTTCGGCTCAAGGTCAGCGAAAGATGATCGTCTTCTTCGAGGTGCAGAAAAGCGGTTTCATCTCCGTTATGAATTTTGTACTCTCTCGAAAAAGAATTATTGCCCCAATCGTACTCGAAACAGGCTTGAATTTCCCACGTTTGCCCTTCGTAATCGAGCATATAGCCTGTTTGCAAATCCCAAATCGTTAAATCGGCGGGAATTTGAGGTTCGTCTTTTTTCTTTTTGAACCTATCAAAAAAATTAGTAAAGCCCATATAAAATTGAAATATTAGTTAATATTTTATATTTTTGTCCAAAAAAACTACACCTAAACAAACTTCCATGCTTGGTAAAAACGTATTTTTGGGCATATTTGTTTTGTTTTTTTCGGCTTGTTCGGTTACGAAACACGTTCCTGAAAACCAATCCTTACTTTACGAACAAAAGATAACGGGTTTCAAAAATGTTAGCGAAGATGAATTAATCGTTTTTTACCGCCAAAAACCCAATATTCGGATTTTGTATTCTCCGCTTATGCCTTATTTGATGGCATATTACAAAGGTTTGCCTGCTTATCAAAAAAAATTACCCATTTGGCAGAAAAAATTAGAAAAAAGCCAATTATTCTACGATTCTCTGCTAAATGCTAAAGACTTAACGGATAAAAAACGGACTCGTTTGGAACAGGCAAAAAACAAGGAAAGAACAAGTTTGGAAACAAAAATAAAGGAAGGAAATTGGCTCATGCGTTCGGTAGGCGAACCACCTACGATTTTCAAAACAGATTTGATGAATACCACTGCCGCCCAAATGCAGTTGTATTTGCAAAAAGAAGGTTTTTGGGAAGCCAATGTAAAACCTGTTTGGACGACCAGAAACAAAAAAACTACGGTGAATTATGAAATCACAGAAAACAAACCGCATTTGATTACAAAAGCTGTTTTGGAAAGTCCCGATTCTTTGGTGCGAAAAATGTTGGAAGAAGATCAAGTAAATAGTTTGATCAAAGCGGGGGATCGGTACAGGGAGTCCAAACTAACAGCGGAGCGCGACCGCATAGCGAAATATTTGAAAAACAATGGTTTTTTGGATTTTAGCAAGGAATATATCTATTTTGATGTGGATACATTAAAAACCAAAACCGATTCGATCAAAACACCGAAACTCGATATTAAAACTTTTATAGCCCTTCCGCCCGATTCGAAAAAACATAAACGCCTCAAAGTCAGCGAAGTATATTTGATTACGGATATT
Organism: Cytophagales bacterium; assembly: GCA_013297565.1. Taxonomy (GTDB): domain Bacteria; phylum Bacteroidota; class Bacteroidia; order Cytophagales; family Thermoflexibacteraceae; genus JAAFHK01. The sequence continues at coordinate 5,158 of JAAFHK010000036.1, read as the reverse complement.
CAAAACAGGGTAAAATATTTAGAAAAAAAAGGAAAAGACAGCACTCGACACTACCACCCCAACAAAAGAGATACGGTCTGTGTGGAACAGATTTGTCATATCCAATACCAACAGCATTATTCTCGCCGAATCCTCAACAGCAAGGTCGTGGTCAAACCCTATACTTGGTATTCGCAACAGGCTACGCAAGAAACGCAACATCTCTTGGCTTCGATGAATATTTTTAAATTCGTCAATGTGCAGTACGACACCGCAAGGGGCAAATTGCGGGCGAATATTTTGGCAACGGCTTTGCCCAAATTCGATTTTGCTTTCGAAGGCGGACTCAACGTGAGTCAGTCTTTGCCTGGACCCTTTTTTAGTTTGGGCTGGAAAAATCGAAATTTTTTTGGGGTTGGTGACGTGCTGGATATTTCGACTCGGTTTGGGATTGAGGCGCAGGCGGGAATCAGCTCCTCTAATTTGGGCGGCGTGTATCAAAGCCAAGAATTTAGTTTAAATGGTACGCTTTCTCTGCCTTTTTTGATGTTCCCTATGTCCAAGCAAAGGCGTGAAAAAATTGGCATTTTTGATACAAATACCAAATTGAGTACTTTAGCCATTTATACCAATCGCCCCGAATATGCCCGTGCTTCTGTTCAAGCGGGTTTGGCTTATGGCTGGAACAATGGGCAACACACGACTTTTACGCTGAATTTATTGAGTCTTGGGGTGATCAATACCCTTCGGTTAAACAACGATTTTTTGGATTTTATGATTGATCAAGGAAATAATACCCTTTTGCAATCTTTTACCCGAACTTTAGTGTCCAATACCTCCCTTTCTTTTACCTATAACAAAGCAAAGGGCAAACGCAGTTCGGTTTATTTGAATAGCACTTTGGAAGGCGGCGGCACGTATTTGCATTTTTTACCAAAAAGTTTTTTTGAAAACAATACTACGATTGCGGGGCTTAAATATTTCCAATATTTCAGGTTACAAACTGATTTTAGGTATTATTTGCACCCTTCTCCCACAAGCACTTGGGCGGCTCGAATCATGGGCGGAATCGCTAAACCCTACGGACGTAATAATTTGAGTAGCAATGTTTTACCTTACGAAAAACACTTTTTTAGTGGCGGCAGTAATAGCTTGCGCGCTTGGCGACCTCGCCGTTTGGGACCTGGCTCTTCGCTACCGCGCATCAATGATGATGGCGAATTTGATTACCGTTTCGAGCAACCTGGGCAGTTGATTTTAGAAGCCAATTTGGAATATCGATCCAAACTTTTCAGCTTTGTTAATTGGGCTTGGTTTGTAGATGCGGGCAATATTTGGATGCTAAGTCCCGATATTCGGCGCGGGGCGCAATTCGACCCACTAACTTTTTTATCGGAAATTGCGGTCGGGACGGGACTTGGTTTGCGCTTTGATTTTACCTTTATCATTATGCGTTTCGATTTGGCGACTCGGCTTGTCGATCCTGCCTTGCCTCAAGGCAAGCGTTTTGTACCTGCCCAATATTCGTTTTCGGAATTTTGGAACAGACGAGGACAAACTGCTCTCAACGTAGGGATTGGGTATCCGTTTTAGGGGGGAGAAAAAAATTTGGAACGTTATTTTTTACCAAAAAATCCTTATTTTTGTTCTTTTATACTAAAAACTGTATAACCTTGTAAGGTCTTAAAGACCTTACAAGGTTGAAAATCAATATTTTACAATTTTTAAAATGTGTAATTTATAAGAGTTTTGAGTATAAATCAAAAAATCATTTTTCTCAACAATGCTTACCAAAGAAAAACCACCTATAAAATTAAACCATTTTCCTGAAACTGAAAAATCAAAGAAACCCTTTTATTTTTTGAAAAAAAGGCTGTTTTTGATTGGATTTTTCGTAATTTTGGGAATGGGGTTTGGAATTTACTCCGTATTTCCTGAACCACAAAGTCAAGAAGATCAATTAACTGATTTGATCAATCGAATCGAAAGTGGAGAAGATTTGCCAAGCGGAGAAATGCGGGATTATTGCCATTTGATGGCAGTTTTGCGGGATTCGATTTCGCCCCAATGCGTTTGTGTATTAGATGGCATTAATTGGGACAATCCGCCAAAAAATCCTGAAAAATTGCCTAAAGTTTGGGAGTTGATCCAAGATGAGCCGAATAATGGAAATAGGTTGCGTTTTCAAGACAAAACCTATACAAAAATCGTTGTAGGATTTGATGCGACCAATTCCAATGGTGATGAACGTCCGCATTGGCATAGGGAAAATCCAAACAAAAAGAAAGGACAAGAATATCTCGATCAACATTGCAACACACTGTACGCCGTTTGCATAAAAATACACACATTTACGTAAAGATAAGAAAATGAACGAGATACTTATCGATCCGACTATAGAATTCTTTGAATGGTACAACCTGTACTTTTTACCTGTTGAGAAAATTGAATTTGATTTTCAAACAAGATCGATGCGCCTTGTTTTGATGGATTACGAAACACGAGAAGATCAGGAAATAGACTTACAACTCATTTTCAAAGAGGTGCATAAATATACTTTTGAATATCCTCAAGACGAGTTTTTATTTGAAATGAGGGCAATTTATCGGGCAAAGATTACAAAATTGGAAGAAAACAATTACGAATTGTATCTACTTATCGATATGCCCAAAATAGAAACAAGGCATGACAAACATGACGAAATTACCGTTGGCAAAATGCTGATCGGTTTTGCGGATTTGGAAGTAATTGGCGGCTTGAGCCGAGAGGCAATGGAATATAAATGGAAAGTCGAAGAATAAAATGCTCCTCCCCCTACTCTTCCAACAAACTTATATCATTCAGCCAATATTCTATAGTTCCATTTTCGCTTACTTTCAGATCGAAAATAGCTTTTTTATACAATTCGTCCAATATTTTTTGGGCTTCTTCTACCGAAATTGTTTTTTTCAAACAAAGGCTTGCGACCGTAATTTTTCCCTTCCCTTTTACCGCCAAACCAATTACTTCGGCATCTGTAATTTGGGTAAATGACTGATTTACAGGGGCTTGTATTTCTTGCGCAGGAGGTTTTATTGGGCTGTCTATCTTCATTGAAAGGTCTTTGTTCAGGACATAAACCGTTTGCCAATTATCGTCATACTGCGTACTCAAAATTCCTAAATCTCGGAATCGTGCTATTTCCCTTTTGGCTTCATCTACGGTCAGGTTCGTAGCCGCTACCAAAATTGCCGCCGACATTCTTCCCTGATATTGCTGCGCCAGCCAAATCATGTTTTCTTCTGTAATTACCTGATTTTGAGGCAATTTTAGGTTAAAATTGAGGTTTTCCTTCAGGGCATAATACCCTGTTGTATAAGTTTCGTCATACAAAACTTTAAGCGCACCCTTGTTATAGAGCATTGCCAAACGCCAATAGGCTTCGTTTTTGGTCAATACGCTATTGTTTGCCAAGCGCGAGGAAGTCAGCGTACCTAAGCGTTGCACTAAGGCTAAAATTTCGGAATCGCTAATTTTGGCGTAGCTTTTTTGGTAGGTTTTGTAACCTCCCCAAACGAAAAGACTACCCAAACCGCAAGCAGAAGCTATAGAACCCAAAATGAGGACTAAAGTGATGGGATCGATTGCCAAAAGGATCGGAGATAATTCGAAAAACATATTTCTTGAATTGCTTTGATATATAATACAAAAGAACGCTTAAATTTGTCAAATTACAAATTATTCTTTGCAAGATGCGCCTGATTCCTTTTCCTGTTTTGTGCAACTATTACGTAACTTATCGCTGTAATGCAACTTGCGCGTTTTGTGATATTTGGGAAAAACCTTCGCCCTATATTAGCCTCGAAAATGCCGACCGCAACCTGCAAGATTTAAAAAAATTGGGCGTAAAAATCATCGATTTTACAGGCGGCGAACCACTCCTGCACCGCCAAATGCCCGAATTATTGGCTTTGGCAAAGAAATACGGTTTTCTTACAACCCTAACAAGCAACGGCTTATTGTATCCCAAATTTGCGGAAAAATTGGCAGGAAAAATCGATATGTTGCATTTTTCTTTGGACTATTACGAAAAGGAAAAACACAATGCGGCGCGAGGCGTGGCTTGTTATGATTTTGTGATGGAATCTATCCAAATAGCCCGAAATTTGGGCGAAAAACCCGATGTTTTGATGACCGTTTTTGAGGAAAACCTCGACCAAATTCCTTTTATTTGGGAAAAAATTACTGTTCCAAACGATTTAATTTTGATTCTCAATCCTGTCTTCGACTACAACCAAGTGCGAACAGGAAAGCCTTTAAGCACCAAATATTTTGAAACTATGCGTTTTTGGGCAAAAAAGCAAAAAGTATATTTAAACGAAGCCTTTTTGGTTTTGCGGGAAAATGGCGGAAATCATAGGGAAAAGCCTGTATGCAAAGCGGCAAGCAGTACGATTGTTATTTCCCCTTCGAACGAATTGGTTTTGCCTTGTTATCATTTGGGTTTGCAAAATTTCCCTATCGAAAACCGACTTTATGACTTGTATCGTTCGGCAGAAGTGCAAAATTTGGTCAAAAAAGAAGGGCGTTACGAAGCCTGCGAAGGTTGTGCGATCAACTGTTATATGCAGCCTTCTTTTGCGGTCGAACTGAATAAATATTGGTTCAAAGCCTTGCCCAGTACCTTGAAATACAATATTTGGAAAAAAATATAAAAAAGGACGTAATTTTGAGTGAAATAAACCTAATATACTATTTAATATTTATGAAAAAAATACGCCTCACATTTATCTTTGGAACAACTATAAGCCTTGTTTTTATTACTATCTTCCTCATTTACAAGGATTTAATTTTCTACGGCTTAGGGCAACTCAAGGGGCAGGTTCTGATCGTTTGGCAAGCCCGACCTATTGAGGAGATTTTGGAGAAACCTATTTTTCCTGATTCTATCCAACAAAAACTGATTTTGATTCAAGAAATTAAGCGGTTTGCCGAAGATTCTTTGGGTTTGAGTCCGTCCGAAAATTATACGACCGTTTTTGATCAAAAAGGAAAACCAATTTTGTGGGTAGTAACGGCTTGTCCGCCTTTCAAATTGGAAGCCAAAATGTGGGATTTCCCGATTGCGGGGAGTTTTTCGTACAAAGGTTTTTTGATTCGCTAAAAGCGGTTCAGGAAGCGGAAATTTGGAAAAAAGAAG
>JAAFHK010000359.1 GCA_013297565.1 Cytophagales bacterium | reverse complement strand
CAAAAATTTTACCCTTGTGGTAATCTTCCACTATTCGCTTCACCAAAGTAAGTCCCAAACCCCAGCCGCGTTTTTTGGTGGTATAACCCGCCCGAAAAATAGTTTTAAATTTATTGGTAGGAATCCCCTTGCCCGAATCTTTTATGTCGATTTGGATTTTGCGTTTATCCTTGCTCAAACCTATCGAAATATCAATACTCCCGATCCCGCTGGTGGCATCTACGGCATTTTTACAAAGATTTTCGATGACCCACTCGAAAAGGGCTTTGTCGATTTGGGCAGTCAGGTTTTCGTCTGTGGTTTGTATTTGGAAAATAGTCTTGGTCGAAACTCGTTTCTTGAGATAACTGATAATGTTCGAAACAACCAAGAAAATATTTTCAGGTTTGGGGATTGGGACAGAGCCGATGTGCGAAAAACGTTCGGTAATCATTTCGAGGCGTTGGACATCTTTTTCCAAATCACCTACAATTTCCTGATCAAAGTCCTCATCAATCCTAAAATGCTCGATCCAAGCCATCAAAGAGGAAAGCGGAGTGCCTAATTGGTGTGCGGTTTCCTTCGCCAAACCCGCCCAAAGGCTGTTCTGTTCGGCGCGCCTGTAGGACATAAAAATAAAATAGACTAAAACAAGAAAAATTAGGATAACAGTAAGCTGTACGTAGGGAAAATATTTTAGCTGGGTAATCAGAATTGAATTATTATAATAAATATAAATGCGCAGATCGGGCAGGTGTTCGATGAGGATTGGCTCATGAATGAGTTTCATTTTTTCAATTTCTGCCCTTAAAAATTCGTCTTCATTGACACCTTTAGGAATTTTGACATTGCGAGAACTAAGCGGTTTGCCTTTTTCGTCCGTTTCGATGACAGGAATGATGTGATTTGCCTCTATGATATGATCCATCAAAAAAGTAAGCGTTTCACTATTTTCGACCTGTGCCAAAAACTCCAAGCCTTTTGCAAAAAGTTTGATTTGTTGGCGTTCGCGCTCCGCCAAATCCTCGACCAGCGAATTGGTATAAACAACCGACACCAAACCGATCAAGATGGCTACACCAATAATTGCCCATTTCACACCCGAACGGTTATCGTCAAGGAGGTATTTGGGATATTTAATCCCGAATTTTGTGCCTTTCATGCTGCTTTGCTCAAATGGATCATTTTTTGAATAGTGGCTAAATTACGAGTTGTGGCGGATATTTTCAGGATTTTCTCAACAAAATTATTACTAAAGATCGACTCACCGTATCCCTTTCGACACAACACATAGACCGCCTGTCCCAGAACCCGTATTTCGTCTATCTCCGAAGTTTTGCTTTCGAGAACTTGGCAGTTTTGAGGGCTGGGTTCGGTCTGGAGTAGCGTAAAATAGAGATGATCTTTTTCTTCCAAAATCCGCTTTCCAAAAGGATTATTTTCGAGCATTGTTTCAAGATCAGTAGGCGTTCGAACGACCGTAGGCACATCAAAACCAAAAACCTCCTTGATTTTACTGGTGATTTTTTGTTCCAAAACCCTAATTTCTGTATTTTCTGTTTCCAAGACAATATTTCCACTTTGAATATAAGTTTGTACCTTTTGGAAACCAGCCGCTTGGAGCGCAGTTTTCAGTTCAGTCATTTTGATAATTTTTTGTCCTGAAACGTTAATTCCACGCAAAAAAGCAAGAAAAATGGGCATAAAGGTAAGGTATGGGTTTGGAAAACGAAATTCAAAAGTACGGGTTTTTTTTGTTTTAGAAAGTATTTGGAAAAGGTTAATTGTGGTTTGGTGTTTGTTAAATACTAAATTAATGGTTATCTTTTGGCTGTTTTTGGATTAAACAGCTTCATTTTTATATTACGTTCGCAGAGTGAAAAAAATTATTTTATTTTGGCTTGGACTATGTTTTGGCTGGTCGCTTTCTGCTCAAAATACGACAGACAGCCTCAAAACGGTATTGCAAAATTTGCAAATTACCTATACCCTTGCCGACACTTTGCGGGTACAAACCTTGAATAATTTGGCTTTTGCGCTCCGCAACACCCAAGTCGAGCAAGCCGCCGCTTTTGCGAAAGAAGCAAGCGAAATTTCCGAAAAAATAAATTACCCAAAAGGGCTTGCCCGAAGTTTGGGTTACGAAGGAATCATGGCGTACCGACAAGGAAAATATGATTTTGCGATTACTTTCCATATTCGATCTCTCAAAATTGCGACCCAAATAGCCGATTCTACCCAAATCTCATTTCGCTACAACGACCTCGCCAATGTGTATCTCGACAAGGGAGATTTCGACCAAGCCTTAGTTTATAATCTTAAATCTTTGGAAATCAAAGAATTAAGAAAAGACAAAGAAGGAATTGCGACAAGTTATCGGAATCTGGGGCTGGTCAATTTGAGAAAAAAGAACTACGAACAGGCAATTTCGTATTTGGAAAAAACAGCCCAATTAGCCGAACAAATTGGCAATCAACGCCTTTTGGCTTATGCTTATATTTATTTGGGCGAAGTTTATACTGCACAAAACCAACACAGCCAAGCTATTCTTTTTTTGGAAAAAGCCGTTAGGATCAACCAGCAAATCCAAAATAATTATGGACTCGCTGAAGCTCTCAACAGTTTGGCTCAAGCCTATCTGCTAAACCAAAATATTGCTAAAAGTGTATCCATTTTTACCGAAGCCCTCAATACGGCTCAAAAAACGGGTATAAAATTGGAAATTCAGCGATCATATTTGGGATTGTCGGCTGGCTATCAAAAACAAAACCGCTTGGCGGAGGCGCTCGATGCGTACCAAAAATACACCCAAATCAAAGATTCGATTTTCAGTGAAAAAAGTGCAGAACACATTGCGTATTTGGAAGCACAGTTCCAAAACGAAAAAAAACAAGCCGAAATTAGCCTCCTAACCAAAGAACAAACCCTCAAACAAAACGAAATAGAGAAGCAAAGTTTGCTCAAAAATATTTTTGCGGTCATCATTTTTTTGGTGATTATTTTGGTCTTTATCTTAGCTTTTAGCATTTCTCAAAAACGAAAAACGAATGTAATTCTCACGACACAAAAACAGGATTTGATGTTGAGAAATGAGGAAATCAATCAACAAAAAGAGGAGATCATTACCCAATCCGAAGAATTACAAAAAGCAAATGGCAGTTTGAATACTTTGTATCAGGAACTTCAGACCAAAAATAAAAATATTATTTCGTCCATCACTTACGCCCTCCGTATCCAAAATGCCATTATTCCCACAGAATTGGAGTTACAAAAACATTTCGATTGTTTTGTATTTTTTCGCCCAAAAGACATTGTTTCAGGGGATTTTTATTTTTTTGCTGACAAAGGCAACACCAAAATTCTTGCCCTTGCGGACTGCACAGGGCATGGCGTGTCGGGGGCTTTTATGACCATGATCGCCCATAATATCCTGAATCAAATAGTGCATGATATGGAGATTCACCAACCCGACCGAATGCTGAATTTGATGTCGCCACTTTTGGAAAAAACACTGCTCCATTCGGAAGGAAAAGTAAAAGATGGCATGGATATTTCGATAATTACCTTAACTTTTGGAAAGTTTCACACTTTCCAAAAGTTAGAAAAATTGGAATATGCAGGAGCTATGAATCCTTTGTATTATATTCAAAACCAAGAATTTACAGAAATAAAAGCCGATAAAGTTCCGATTGGTGAGAAAAGACATGAGGATTTTGTTTATAGCAAACATGAAATTTTATTAAGTTTTGCGGGTTCTGAAAACCCGCAAGGCTTGAACCTTTATCTCTGTTCGGACGGGTTTCAAGACCAGTTTGGCGGGGAGCAAAATCGAAAATTTATGGTCGGAAATTTCAAAAAATTACTTTTAGAAATTTCCGAAAAAACGCTTCCTGAACAGAAGCAAGTTTTGGAACAAAGGTTCGAAAACTGGAAAGGCAAAGAAAAACAAACAGACGATATTTTGGTGATGGGGATTCGGGTGTAGGTTTTTACTTCAAATTGCCATATTTCTTGAGGAAAATTTTTTGATTATTTCACCGCAGGATCAGGAATCAAAGCCTGCGGAGCAACCAAAATCAACGGAACAGCCACCACATACTGCCAAAAAGGAGGCGAACTAACTTTGACAGGAATTAACCTTTGCTCGTGCATTTTTTTGATCGTGTTTTTCAAACCCTGTTTATTTTTTCTTGAAAAATTCGTAAAAAGCAATTTTTCGCCATTTTCCAACTGAAAAGTAAAAGAAGACATGACAAGATTTTTTCGAATTTTTTTAATGTCTTTCCATAAAATACTTCTTTCCGAAATCAAAGATTTCCCTGATTGTTCAAAAGGGCTGATGAGTAAAGAAGTAGAGGTAAAAGACAGTTCATAAACTGAATTTAAGAGCATACACCTGCCCTTCCACAAAAGGCTATCTTGAGCAAGAAGAAAAGAAGTATTGAGTAAAAAAAGCAAAAGTAAGGTTATTTTTTTCATAAAGACCGTATTTTATCTGAAAAACAAATAAAAAACTAACCTTTTTTCAAAGCAAGGTTAGTTTTTAAAGTTCCTTTCACTTTACTGCAGGCTCAAAAATATAGGA